>JASFEQ010000021.1:0-23077 GCA_050124735.1 Desulfobacteraceae bacterium
TTCTTTTAACTCTCCCTTATCATCCAGAGCCCTCTTGTCCTTTACGACAAATCCTTTCCCTTCTATTTCCATAATAAAATCACCTCACTTCGTACATTGATTTTATGAAAAGCGACTTCGTCGCTTTATAAAATCGCTGACGTGTCAGCGATTTTATAGCTCTATTCTCCTTGCAGAAAAGACATGGTCCAAGGCACGGACTATATCAAGAATGTCATCCTTCACGGAAACATCGGTGGTTAGCAAAATGACATTCTGCTTTTTCGCCCTTTCCTGTCCCACATGCATACGACCGATATTCACCTTATGTTTCCCCAGAGTCGTGCCGATACGGCCAATAACACCTGGGATATCCTCATTGTGGATCAGCAGAATATGTCCCTCGGGAATGGCCTCCAGATAGAAATCATTAATACGCAATATCCTGGGCATCGTCTTACCAAAAATAGTCCCCGACACAATATTCACGCCCTCCATAGACTTCACCTTGAGCATGAGGAGACTGGCAAAGTCCTCTGAGGTCTTGGTCTTTGATTCCACCACCTTAATCCCCCTATCAGCGGCAATGAAGGAAGCATTCACAAAGTTCACATCATCTTTTAGGATAGGGGTGAGCAACCCCTTTATCATGGCTGTGGTGAGTGGGGTCACATCGTATTCCGTAACCTTTCCCGAGTAACTTATCTGGACCTCAAGGATGCCGCTGTCAACGAGTTGAGTCTGCAAAGAACCCATTTTCTCGGCCAAGATGGCATAGGGTCTCAGGATGTTCATGAGTTCGGGACCAATACTCGGCACGTTGACCGCATTCTTGACCGTCCCGTGCATCAGGTATGCAACAATCTGTTCTGCCACATCCACGGCCACATTGTCTTGGGCCTCCCTGGTTGAGGCCCCCAGATGGGGTGTGCAGATGAAGTTGGGCAGACCCATGAGCTTGATGTTGCCAGGTGGCTCAGTCGCGAAAACATCAAACGCGGCGCCTCCCAAATGACCCGACTCAAGGGCCTCGTGGAGATCTTCCTCATTGACAATGCCTCCACGGGCGCAATTGATTAGCATCGTTCCCTTTTTCATCTTTGCTATGGTTTTTTTGTTAACCATGTTGAGCGTCTCGTCCGTCCTTGGGGTATGGATGGTAATGTAATCGGACCGCTTGAGCAGTTCTTCGAAAGAAACCGGTTCCAGATCCAATTTTTCTAGGGCCTCAGGTGTGATGTAGGGATCAAACACAATGACCTTCATCTTCATTCCCTTTGCCCTATCCGCTACAATCCGTCCGATTTTTCCGGCCCCGATCAGACCCAGTGTCTTGTTGTAGAGTTCCCTGCCCTGGAGCTTCTTCTTTTCCCACTTCCCCCCTTTAAGCGAAGAGGTGGCCTGCGGGATGTTTCGGGAAAGGGCCATCATCATGGCGATGGTGTGCTCTGCCGTGGTGATCGTGTTGGCCTCCGGGGTGTTCATGACAACGATTCCCCTCTTGCTGGCCGCAGGGATGTCCACATTGTCTAGACCGATCCCGGCCCTGCCGATAACCTTCAGGTTATCGGCGACCTCAATGATACGGGCAGTTACCTTCGTAGCGCTCCTTATGACGAGGCCGTGGTACTGGCCAATAACTCCTTTCAATTCTTCAGGGGTAAGGCCGGTATTCACATCAACCTCAATCCCAGGGGTCTCCTGAAATACCTTCACACCCAACTCTGAAAGGCTGTCACTGATGAGCACCTTCATATCACACCCCTCCTAAACGGAAATTGACCCATTCGTCCCGTCATCTTTGTGTGTCCGCTACCAAGAAATTTCCATCTCCGTGCCTTTGCAGATGCAACCACTCCGGCCCCCTTCCACCCCCGTTTACATCGCTCGCACCGGACTCAACAGGGAGGTTGGCCAGGAGATGGGATAGTAAAAAATTCAATACTATCACACGGATAGCATTTGTCAAGATGGATATGTGGACGACTTAAGCTATAGAAATATTATGAGAATTCAGAGGATTCTCGGATTTCGTTGTTGGGTGTGGAAAAGGCTCGACATGGCGGTAAGCTTGTTATAGATAGGGTTAACAATAAGTCAGACTTGTTCTTTGCAGCGATGACTTTGCAAGAATTGTTTTGCGTTTGTATAGGCAAGCCACCTGCCTCGATGATACACGGACCCTATTCATCAATATGTTTTTAAGCATGGGGAAAATATGGTTGATATCTTGATTGTTATAATGGCGGTTGTCTTTATTATTCAGGCACTCCTTGGTCTTCACTTTTTTGTCTCCTCCATTTGGGAGCATGAGAAGAGGGCAAGCCTACTTAGCGGGCTGCAGTTTTTCGGCATGCTCGCCCTACTGATCTTCTACTATTACCTCTTCAGAATCGGTTTTCTTCAAACAACCCTCGGTATGGTGCTTCTCATAGTGGCGGTAGTTTTAGGGGCATGTGCGGCCATCATCTTCTTAAGAAGAACTGAGCCAAATAAAAAGGCCCTCGAAGGGACGAAGGGGTCTATCGTTGGAGAGGTGAGAAGATTCGATGAGAGGGCACACGTCTTTGCAAGGAATCGGTCCATCAGGCCTGATTCTGAACAGTACAGGACATTCTATGAAGAGCATCCCGAACTTGAGGAATTTGATACCAAAAGGAAGGAAAAGGGTGGGCCTATTGGACACCCTGGCATCATAGACAGACCCCACGAAGGACCCAACGTGGCCGCCACCCTCGCCTCTCTGTCCATTCCGTTTCATCTGTGCGCGCCTGAAATATACCGGCCTCAGCAGCACCCGGAATTAAAAGGCAAAAAGATGGCGTTGCCCCCTGAAGAAGCCACGCTCAGGGTCAAGGGCTACGCCCTCAATATCGGGGCAGATCTGGTGGGAATCGCTGAGGTAAACCCCCTCTGGACCTATTCCCACAGGGGAGAGATATTCCACGAAAATTGGGAAGACTGGGGAAAAGAGATCGAAGTCGGTCATAAATATGCGGTCGTCTTTGCCGAGGAGATGGGTTTTGAAATGATCGGACCGGCACCCCACACGCCCACCGTCATGGAAAGCATGGGCGATTACGCAAAAGGCGCTTACATTGCGACACAGGTCGCCGCCTTCATCGCCAACATGGGCTATTCTGCCACAGCAAATCACCTCCGCCATTATGATGCCATCCTCCCGCCGCTGGCCGTGGATGCGGGACTCGGAGAGGTGGGTCGACTCGGCTATTTAATCACAAAGGAATTTGGCCCGAGGGTGAGAGTGGGTGCCGTAACCACAGACCTTCCCCTTGTGCCCGACAAACCGGTGGATATAGGGGTTGAACATTTTTGCCAGATATGTAAAAAATGCGCCGTATGCTGTCCTTCCAACTCCATTCCCATGGAAGAGGACCAGGCCGAGACGAACGGTTCACTCCGCTGGAAGCTAAACGACGAAACATGTTTTGAATATTGGGGCAAAGTGGGCACGGACTGCTGCATTTGCATGAGAGTCTGCCCCTGGAGTCATGCGAGGACATTCTCCCATAACTTGGTCGTGGAGTTGGTGAGCAGAAATGCGATCGCAAGGCGCATAGTTAAGGTGATGGATGATCTATTCTATGGGAAGAAGCCGAAGCCCAAAGCCCCGCCAAGATGGGCTCAATACGGTCCGTGAAAAAGAGAATACAGGGTCGGATTTTACATCCGACCGTCCTTAAAAAGGGATGAACTGTTAACCATAAGAGAGAAAAGAGGAGGGTATGAAGATGAAGAAATTGCTTTTAGGGATTACCATTTGCACTTTTCTATTTGGCTCTAGTTTCCTTTTTGTGGACAAGGCCGCGTGTGAAACCATTAACCTAAAATTTGCACACTTCATGTCACCCAAGCATATCCAACACCGGATGTCCTTTGCCCCATTTTGTAAAAAGGTGGCTGAGATCACCGAAGGGAAAGTCAAAATCAAGATATACCCGGCCAGGCAACTGGCAGGTCCCAAACAGCTTGCGGATGCCATCAAGACAGGGATCACAGACATAGGCTTTGTCATCCCCTCCTACACGACGGGTCGTTTTCCCCGGACCTCGGCGCTGGATATGCCCTTTCTATTTGACACGGGTGTGAACGCCGCCCGGGCCTTCTATGATTTGTTTGATGGATACATGGCAGACGATTACAAGGCTTACAAGGTACTGTGGCTCTATGCCACGGGACCCGGCCAGCTTATGTCGGCTACCGACCCTATTCAGAACGTCGGGGATTTGGCTGGGATGAAATTGCGCACACCTTCGGCATACATGACCAAGGCCCTTAAGCTGCTCAAGGTCAACCCTGTGGGCATGCCCATTCCCAAGCTTGCCATGTCCCTTCAGAAAAAGGTGATCGACGGCTGTATCACGCCCTTCAGCGCTGTCACAGACTTCAGGTTGTTTGACTTGGTAAAGCATATCACCGTAGCAAACATGTATACCACGCCGATGACCGTGCTGATGAACAAGCAGAAGTATGACGCCCTTCCGGACTATGCCAAGAAGGCCATTGATCTGGCATCAGGCCAGCCGTGGGGACTTCATGCGGCAGACGTCTATGACCAGCACGACACAAACACGGTCTTGGAAATCAACAAGAGGGGAAAAATCACAATCTACAACCTTTCCCCCTCGGAAAAAGTAAGAATGGCAGAAAAGCTGGCGATCATGCAATCCAATTGGGTGGCTGAGTGGTCCAAGAAGGGAATTCCGGCTGACAGGATCATGTCTGCGGTCAACAGAGCGTCAAACAGGTATAAATAAGACCACGTAGCCATGTCTTTCGGGTCGGTCTTTCGGTTTTTGAGGCTTTTGAAAAACAATGATACTGTCATTGCGAGCCCTTCGAGTGCCTCAGGGTAAACTCCGCGAAGCAATCTCATTTTAATGCAGACTTGGCTGAGATTGCCGCGTCCCCCGCATCAAGTGCGGGGTCCTCGCAATGACCTCTGCTTCGATTTTTCAAAGGTCTCGTTTCTAGGCCAACCCCGATCAATTAACACGTGATTCCTGATCCTGGTTTCCGGATATACCCGATATTTGGTAGCGATTTAGTCTCCACCTGAACCATACTGCCCAGCATCTAGCATCCGGTATCCAGTATCTGCTCTTCTCAATTAGGGTGATATTTGCTCCACCAGCTCGTCGATTTGAAGGGGAGCATTGCAGGTGCTTTTATGAATATTGAGCAGATAAATAAGAGCCTGGAGAGTTGGGTCCACCCCGTATCCAAGCTGATGAGCCGGATTGCCTCCGTCTTCCTCTTCCTGATGATGCTTCTCACCGTAACGGATGTTTTTCTGAGGAAGGTCTACAGCAAATCCGTATTGGGTACTGTGGAGGTGACCGAGTTCATGCTGCTCATTGTCATCTTTTTCGCGCTGGCCCATACAGAGGTATTGAATGGTCATGTGAAAGTGGATCTGCTCATGAGCCGATTCGGCGCCCGGGCCCAGGCGGTTGTGGACATGATCACCCAGTTTGTCTGTTTTATCCTCTGTGTATTGATCACCTGGTCCACCCTGGTCTACTCGGAAATGATGAGGACCGCTCAAGAAAGGTCCCAGGACCTGTGGCTCTATGTGTTTCCATTTATATACATAGTTGCCGCGGGTTGCGCCGTATTGGCCTTTACTTTACTGATTAAGACCTTTCTTGCCGTGACGAGGCTTGTGAAATCATGAGTCCGGTGACTATTGGCATTATCGGCATATTCTTCTTGTTTCTGCTCCTGGCCCTGCGCATGCAGATCGGTTTCAGTATGGCTGTGGTCGGATTCTTGGGATACGCCCTTCTGGGTTCCTTGAAACCAAGCTTTACCGTACTGGGCTTTGAGCCATTCAAAATAGGCGTCCAATACAGTCTGACCGTGATCCCTCTGTTTATTCTCATGGGCCAGTTTGCCAACTATTCCAAAATGGGTTTTGAGATCTATCAGACCGTGTACCGATGGGTCGGTTTTTTGCCCGGTGGCCTGAGCATGGCAACGGTGGTGGCCTGTGGCGGTTTTGCCGCCATTTCGGGATCTTCTCTGGCGGCTGCGGCGACCATGGGCATGGTGGCCCTTCCGGAGATGAAACGGTTCAAATATGACGATGCGCTCGCTACTGGCTGTATTGCCGCTGGGGGGACGCTGGGTATTCTGATCCCGCCCAGCACGGTGATGATCATTTACGCGATTCTGACCGAACAGCCCATCGAAACCCTGTTTATTGCGGGGATCCTGCCCGGGGTGGTGCTTTGCGGGCTTTTTGTCTTCACTGTGTATATTATGGCAAAAATGAAACCCGAACTGGGCCCTCCCGGTCCCAAATTCACCATGAAAGAGAGGGTCTATTCCCTCAAGGATACCTGGAGTATCCTCTTACTCTTCTTTATCGTTATTGGCGGGTTATATACGGGTTGGTTCACGCCCACGGAGGCGGCCGGTGTGGGGGCCTTTGGGGCCTTTGTCATCACGCTGGTGAAGAGGCGCCTCACCTGGAGCAACCTGACTGACTCTCTGGCACAGACCACGCGGACCACCGCCATGGTCTTCCTCATCTTGATCGGCGCCCACATCTTCGGGTATTTCTTGACCCTCAGCGAAATTCCCGAACAGCTCTCTATTTTGGCCACAGAGGCCGGGTTGAATAGATACGTGATCCTGTCCATCATTATCGTGATGTACATCGTGTTGGGTTGCTTTATGGAGGGCCTGGCCATCATGGTCCTCACCATACCCATCATCTATCCCCTGGTGCTGGACATGGGATTTGATCCCATCTGGTTCGGCGTCATGATCACCTTGGTGATGGAAATGAGTCTGATTACGCCGCCTGTGGGGATCAATGTGTTCATCATCAGCGGGATTTCCAAGGATGTTCCCATGTACACCATTTTTCGGGGCATTCTCCCCTTCTGGTTTGCCATTCTGGCCTGTATCATCATCCTCATGATATTCCCGGAAATTGCCCTTTTCCTGCCCAACACCATGACCCAGTGAACCACCATCAATTGTTGACAACGCATCTCTAACGTCCTAACTTCTCTCATATTAAACCGCAGACCCGCGCGTCTCGCCTGAGCCCTGCCTAAGGGCTGGACCATGGCGGGCAGGCTCGCGCAGACTCTTAAAAATATTTTGCCTCCGCCTTAGCGGAGGCAAAAATTGCAGGCCGCCTTCGGCCGGAAAAACTGCCTTTTTCTTCCAAGGTTGACGATGCTGCACGTGTTATAAACGACAATTCCGCCAGGGCTTTTAGAAACCTTTATCTGAAGTGTCTTCTTGAGGGACTGAACGGGGCGTAGTAATCTTTTGTTATCTTAGTTAGAGCCCGGCCCTAAGGGCATGACCATTGATACCTGGCCATGCCTGCCCGCCATCGCACTCGCCCGTCCGTCATCGGCTTCGGCTCAGGCGAGGCAGGCGGGTCGGCCAGGTATCAGTCGGCGTTTGTCTGCGGTTAAGAAAACAAGGGAACTCAATGAAAAACAGAAGGGTTATCATCATTGCCATGGACCAACCTCTGGATAGCGACGCCCACCTGAGGAGAAAAATGGCCAATGTGGAAAAGAGGGCTCAGAGGCAATCTCCAAGGTTCCCCGGTCTGGATGTGCAGGCCATCCAGGGAGAGGTGAACAGAAATCTTCTCAAACTCCCTTTGCTGTTCAATGGCCGATACATGGGTCTCCCCGACCTGATGAATTTCCTGAAAAACAACCGCACCTTTCCTCACATTACCCCTGACAACGCCCCAGACTATTACCTGTTTGCGAACGGATGCACCCTGAATGGCATTTACCTCTATCAGTACTTGATGGGGGAGGGTTACGAGCCCTTGGTTGTCCAAAACTATTCCCTCGTGGACCTGCCCCATATCCTTGAGGAAAAACCCCTTGCGGTCTGCATCTCCTCCACCTTTCTCTATCTGGATGACATCAAAGAGATGGCTCAGCAGATCAAGGGGCATGACCCGACGGTTCCGGTCATTGTGGGGGGTATACTTGTCAAAAAGATCATGCACGCCGGTGATAACCTTGCCCCCCAGACCTCGACGTGGCTTTCCAGCTTCTCGGGCCACGTGGATGCGTTTGTGGTGGAGACCCATGGGGAACAGACCCTCCTCATGGTGCTTGAGAATCTAGAAAATGGAGGTGATCTGAGCCGCATACCCAACCTGGCCCTCTTCGATGAAGACGGCAAGATCTTCTTCACCCCAAGGGCGGAAGAGGACTTTCACATGGACAGCACGGCCATCGAATGGGACAGGATTCCGCGGCATTACCTGCGCAAGACCCTTTCTGTCATCACCAGTCAGGGATGCCACTATAAGTGCCGTTTCTGCACCTATCGCCGCTGGTTCCCCAAGGTCCGTTACAAGTCTCTGGAAGTCCTCAAGCAAGAGCTTCGCCGGGTCCAGGAATTGGGATTTGTGAGACACCTCCGCTTCGCGGACGACAATTTCACGGCCAATCCCAAGCGCCTCAAGGCCGTCCTGCAAATGATGATTGACGAGGAGTTTGATATAGCCTGGTCCGCCTTTGCCCGTGCCAACACCATCACCCCTGAAGTGGTTCCCCTCATGAGGGATTCGGGGTGCAAGTTCATCAATATGGGCATCGAGTCCGGGAGTCGGCGAATCCTGCGTAACATGGACAAGAGGCTGGACCCTGATCAAGCCGTTCAAGCCGTTCAACGCCTGAAAGAACACGGGATCTACAGCCTGGGCGGTTTTATCATCGGGTATCCTGGAGAAACCCGCGAAACCTTCTTCGAGACCATCGATCTCATCAACAGGAGCGGTCTAAATTACTACCACCCCTACCTCTTCTACTACTCTAAAGACATGCTGGTGCACAGAGACCGGGACGAATTTCAAATGGAAGGTGTGGGTTGGGCATGGCGGCATAAGACAATGGACTCGGCCATGGCCTCCCACCTCATGGCCAAGATGATCGGTCTGCTCGATCATGCCTTTACGGACGGCCAACAGAAGACCTGGGAGACCTTCAAGTTGCTCCTCGGGGAGGGATATTCGCCCGGGGAGATATTCGAACTTCACAGACTGAAGAGGGATCTGCAGGTGGCCATAGAGGGATCGGCGTCGGACCAGACCGCTTCTCCCGCGGTGGAACAGATCCTTCAGAAAATGGAGCGTAGACTCAGATAGATGCAGGCCGCATAGGCCCCTCAAAAGGTCATTGCGAGGAGTCCTGAATTCTCTGGGGACAACGAAGCCGTTCGGCCTCGAGCCCTCCTGCAATGAGTTCAGGGCCGAATTGCTCACGGCCGAGAGGCAATCTCTCAAAATCCCCCTCTGATGCCTGTCCGACAACTCCCTCTCCCTTAAGAGGCTGTGTCGTAATTCGTCATCCCGGCCAAGTCCCGCGGCGCGGGATGCGAGCCGGGATCCAGAATGATTTGATTTTCCGCTACTTTCCTGGATTCCGGGTCTCGCCTATAATCTTTGGGCTCGCCTGGAATGACAGCTTTCTCGAATGACGACTCAGTTTATTGGGGGGTGGAGGGGGATTATGGTATGGATTTTGCTTTTGTCTAACCACCGACATTTTGAAGCGTAAGTGTAGAAAAATCTTGACATTTTTCCTTTGAACTGATAGAAACCGGCAAATTATTATTTTCTGAAACAATTCAACGTGATGGAGGGCCTGAGGAGAGGTTTTACCTTTTTCTTCAGGTCTCCTGTAAGGAAAGGGGGTGATCCCGGGAAAGCTTCATAAGTGTATGATTTTTGTCTGAGGCGTTTTTTCTTTAATCACAAAATTTCTTTAGGAGGAAAGATTAATGAAAAAGTTTTTTGTTATTACCTTAGCCACTGCTCTTTGCTTGGCCCTGGCCATGCCTGCCATGGCAAAGGTCACGGTCGGCGGTAGGATAACGCTTGATTGGGCGTACTATAGCGCCAATGATGAACTTGCATCAGGAGGCGTAGCACAAGGGAGCTCAACCTCGAGCAATGGCTTTGAATCCATGTATTTCACTGCCCCGAACACCTTAAACCGTCTTAATGCGAAATACACCAGTGATGACGGGGCATTGAGTGGTTTTATCGAGTTCCGCGGTGGCGCGGCCCGTGAGAGCACTACGACCGCCTTGATCTACGCATGGATCCAGTGGCAAATCACGCCCACCAACAGCATTACCTTCGGCAGGCAGACCACGAACTTCGCACGCTTTATTCCGAATCAGTGGGTGGGGACCCATGTGACCACCATCCTCGGTGTCGGTTTCGGTAATGTGAACCACACGACCCAGAGGACCGGTATCAAGGGCTACTGGAGGATGAGCGACATGTTTGGCCTGGTCTGGGGTCTCTATGAGGCTGGCGTTGTGGGGCCTAGCTCTGGGCTTGGCATCGCTACCACCGGCTTTGGATTCTTGTCGAACCCGGAGAACAAACTTCCCAGAGTTGATCTGGCTCTCCCCATCCGGTTCCCCTGGGGCCGTATTGAGCCGAGTGTCACATTTGCGAAAGCGGAATATGATCAGATTCCGACAGGCGATGACGATTACACCATGTGGGGCGTCAGCTTGGGCGGGACAGGATCCTTTGGGATGTTCTCATTCACAGCCGAAGCCACTTGGGGCCAAAACCTGGGCGGCGGTAGTTACAGGGGCGCCGAGGGAGACACCCCGATTGCTTACCCAGACTCGAACGGCAACTCAAAGATAGCGGACTCGAATTCTTTTGCCTGGTTCATTGATTTGGGTTTCAAGTTCGGTCCCAGCAAAGTGGACGTCATGTATGGCCAGATAGACTATGAAAATGACGAGGGTCCAGCTTCCCTGCCTACTTTGTTCGATTATACCCAGAAGTTCTATGGCATCAGCTGGGCCATCGGTGTGGCCAAAGGCTTCACCATTCGGCCGGAGCTCATGTTCTATGACTATGACAAAGACGCTCAAATCGCTGGCTCAACAATCAATCAGGGTAAGGAATGGCTCCTGGGTCTGCAGTTCATGCTCGTCTTTTAATCAGTTAACCTTAAACCGTCTCCCCTCCCCAATCCCCTCCCCCTCGACGGGGGAGGGCGAGGGTGGGGGTGAAAATAAGAAAGGCCCTCTTCCCCATCTCGGGAAGTGGGCCTTTTTGATTTGTAATATAGTTTAGTGTTGTACTATGTGGCCATAGAATATCTATAAAATTCTCCGCCCCAACTAGAACCTAAAACAGCGACGAAGTCGCGTCTCATAAAATGGCTTCGCCATTTTATTTTAGGTCATAGACCACTATCTGGCTCTGGGGCTTAATAAGCATTTTCGCTTCTTTGGTCACCGATGCGATGACCAGCTCCTGCAGGCCATCATGATCCAGATCAGCCACCCTGTAACCCACAATAGGGCCAGACGCCTTCTTTGTGGTCCATTTCAGAGACAGGCCCGCCTGATCCCCGGTCAGAAAATGTAAAGCCCCGCTGGTATAGTAGCGGAACCGGGCGGTGATCCGACCTGATGCGGAACGGTTTTTGCAAATCATCACCTCCTGTTTTCCATCTTCATCCACGTCCGTTATATAGATGGGGGCGGAAATAAAGTAATAGTTTTTTTCAATATCCGTCTCTATGAAGGTGAGACTGCCCCCATAATACTCATCGCTCCTCCAGACCTCCTCCTTTCCAGGATCGTACAGGCGAAGGTAATCTGATGAATCCAGCAGGACGGTGTTTTTCATTCCATTGCCCTCCAGATCGGCAATGGCAAAGTTAAAGACGTTGGCATGACGGGGTAGATCCACGGGACCCGCGGGGACCAGGCCATTCCCCTCTCGTTTAAGAAACTGTACCTCCCCTGTAAATCTCCCCCCCACATACCTTTTCTGGCCCACAAGGGTCTTCCCCTGACCCGGCATGTCAATCACCCGCAAAAGCCAGGTCTGGCCCTTGACAATCTCTCTGAACGCGTTCCCGTCCCACTCAAGAACAAGGGAAGAAACGCTATTTGAGGCCATGCTGCTCACATAGATTTCCGCCTTGCCGTTACGGTCAAGGTCTGCCACGCTCACATTGATGTACTCGGCAGACCAACCGCCCCCAATGGTCTTAAACAGGGCAAAGGCCTTTTCTTTCCATTTATAGATATACACCTTGGTCTTATCCACAAAGACCAGTTCATTCTTTCCGTCTCCGTCCACATCACCCGCGTCAAGGCTCACAATCTGCACCTTAAAGCGCTGGACTGTCCCCAGCCCCTCTCCCTTGAAGTCTTCTCCCATGGCGGCAAGGCCACCGGGCCCTTTGGGAGTCTCCGGCACTGCGGCCGCAACCGCAACAGCGGGCGCGATAGATCGGCCCATGATCTTTTCATTGATGTCCATGGCGAACTGATTCACGGTGGGAATGACCTCGTCCATGCCTTTTGTCTGTTTGAACGCAGTCATAAGCTCCTCTGCCCCCGGCACATCCAGAATTCGAGCGTCGAGGCTAACGCTCTCTCCAAACACGGTCAGGCTGCCAAAGATCACGTAGTCCGCCTGGAGGGCTCTGCCCACGTCAAGGGCCCTTGCCCTATCCATGGGGCCTTCAGATTGGGCGACCTGCTTCTTCACCTGTCCCTTTTCCAAAATCTGCACCTCACCCTTCCACGCCAGCCTGGAAGCAAGCATGTCCATGATCCCCTCCTGGAGAAAGGTAAGATCACGGTCAGCGTGCATGGCAAAGGGTACGATAGCTACTTTTTTGGGGCCCTTAGCAAAAGAGATGGGACTCCGGATTGCACCAGGTAGCAGGAGACCCAGAATGATCAGGAAAATGGCGATCCTTTTTTTCTTCATGTCTGTTCTTCCAATTTGAAAATTTTTAAGTCCGTCAAAATTCGGTTTCTTACCCTCCTAGCATTTAGCCATGTGGTAGTCAATGTTTACAGCAGAGTAATTACTCGTGCTCACAGCCAGCATGTCATTACCTATCAAGTCTTCAAGACACCGTAGAAATCTCCTGAACGATCCATTTTGTCGCCCACTGTCGTTCCACAATGCTGGCATCGATATTCGTATTTATCCCCTTCAGGCAAGATTAAGAGTAGGGACTTTCTGACCGGGACGGCTCGACCGCATTTGGGGCAATAGAGCTCCGTGGCTTCAAACTCATCAAAGTCAGCCCTACGACTGGGTGGATGTTGACTCGCCTCAGGGATGAAGTCGAATGGTCCTTTTTTCATGGGCAAAACCTCTGGATTTCAACCATGTAATGTGATAGCAATATTGGAGTAGTGGAGTGCTAGATATCCCCAGAATGCAGGGGTTTCATTTTCTACCATTCCATTACTCCAGTTCTCCATCACTCCAATTTTCTAAATATAATATTCCATTGCAGATATGGCAAGGTTTTGAAAGCGTTTATGGAGGTCATATGAAAGTCAAGCACATTGATCACATTGGTGTGGCCGTCAAGAGCATTGAGCAGGCGGGCAAATTTTACACGGACATTTTGGGGCTTAAGATTGAGGACATAGAAAACGTGGCCGATCAGAAAGTGAATGTGGCCTTTCTCCCCATCACGGACAGCGAGGTGGAACTGCTCGAATCTACCGAACCTGACGGCCCGGTGGCCAAATACATTGATTCCCGTGGAGAGGGTGTCCAGCATATCGCCTTTCGCGTGGAGAATATAGACGAGGCCTTGAAGGAACTAAAAGCCAAGGGGGTGCGATTGATTGACCAGGAGCCTAGGAAAGGGGCAGGAGGGGCAAAGATCGCCTTCATTCATCCGAAAGAGACCCATGGGGTGCTCGTAGAAATCTGTGAGCGGGAATGATCCTGGGGTATAGCCCGAATTGTTCCTAACTAGTTTTAGCCTAATCAATGGAGTTTTTGGATGAAATTCCTTGATAGCCATTTTGTTAGGGAGTTTTTGAGAACATGGAAAGACTGTGTGGAGACAGAAAATCTTGATAAAATCGCCTCAAATAGCACGACACTTACTGAAGATGGAAAGAAAGTAGAGCTCAAATGGCAGGTCAATACGAGATATGCGAAATTTTTGTATGTTTTGGTTAGGATGTTTGAGCCTGAGAAAATCTTGGAGATTGGGATGGCAAATGGAATTAGTTCTGCCTATATTGCCAAAGCACAGAATCTGTATGCTCGAAAAAAAGATACCCATGTCATTGTGGATCCATATCAGTTTTCACAGTGGCACAATGCGGGTAAAGCGCTACTAAAGAGATTAGATCTTTATCATAATGTAAAAGTCATTGAAGACTATTCTCTTAGTGCGATTCCAAATCTCGAAAAAGATGGTTGGAAGTTCGATTTCGCCTTTCTTGATGGTAACCATTGCTTAGACTATACCTTAAGCGATCTGGTAACGACGGATAGGGTCTTAAATATCGGGGGCTTAATAGCATTGGATGACTCTTCTGATTTTGGCGTAAAATTTGCCGTTAAATATATTGATAAATATAGAATTAATTTGAAGAGAATCAGGCTTGATAATAAGCTGGTGCACTTTTTTAGGGAGATAACCAGTAAGAGGAGACGGATTACGATCTATCAAAAGATAGCCGAGGATGACCGCGGTGCAGAAGGAACATAATTGAATCGGTGCTTCTTTAAATCCAACCACCCATTAAAGCCCTTTTTGACTCGTATTTCCCCATACGCCAGCACTCCACTTAATTCGTAAACACCACGGCTGCGAAGCTGACAGCGGATCGGGTGGGCTCTTCATGCCATCTCTCATAGTCTAGTACCTGGCCCTTGCAGGGAGGCAATATCTCCAGGAGGCAGGCCAGTGCGGAGAAGCCGCACACATTAAACTGGTCTTTCACATTCCTTGACTCTTCCCAGAAAAGATCAGGATCGAGTGTGGACAGATGTTGCAACAGTTTCTTATCGTGGGCTTCAGACTGCCCTTTGAGATATTCCGCCGGCATCTCGTGACCAAACTTGGGGCCCACGTGCGAGAAATCGATCCCTGCCACAAGGAGGGTCTCATGTTCCGGATCTTGGAGAATCCCCCTCAGCAGATCCAAGAAAGGAGCCGTCTTTTCCAAGTAGGCCTTACGAGTATACTCCGGCAGGCAGGACTGTGCGAACCCACAGAGTATGGGAATGATAGTAAATGAAACGCCTTTGAAGAGATGCTGCAAAAAGATGAGCTGAAATTCAATGGAGTGCTCAGAGCGGTGTGCAAAGTCATTGGTTGGGAGGATATCTTCTCCAACCTCCCCAAGCTTTCTGACCAGAGGCCGGTCTGCCTCAATGACCCCCAGCGGGGTCTGGAAATCCTTGTCTGTCAAGCAGAACAGGTCATTTGCCAAGTTATGTCCCACCCCCAATACCACGACCCTTGAGAAGGTCGTATTCTTGAGCATCTGGTAAGCGCTCGCGTAGATCCTGTGGCCCACAGAGAGATCGATATGCGGAGAAACCAAGGCCCTAATCTTGCCTTCTGGTTCGGAGACTGGAGCCTGACCGGCCAAAATTCCATCCAGCCTGTCTCTCAATTCCGAGGGGTCGGCCGGATAGGACCGCCCACAATGGGAACAAGGCCGGACTTTCTCTGAGGAAAAGTCAGAGATAATTTTATCCCTGGCCCTTTTGAACGCCTCGGTATCCAGCACATAGGACGCTTCCAGGCCTGCCAGCAGACCCTCCACCTCATCCATCCCCACCAGGACGCCCCCTCTCTGCCTCATGAGCTCCATCTGGAGATCCCTTGTAGTTCGGGTACCGTCCAATAAAGTCATGAACTGATAAAGAGGCAAAGCCACTGCCTTACCCTCCTGTACTAGACCCAGATGGTCGCGGATAAGGATCAGTTGCTGACCCTCATGCTGCACCGGGATGAATTCCAAATCTCTTCTAATTCTGGGCACAATTTCGCTTGTCATTGGTCATTGGTCATTTGTAGGATCTCGAATGCGTTCAAATTTCAGTCAGAGAATGTCATTGTTTCAATGCCTTGTTCGGATGGAGCGAATGGAATATAATGTGAAAAGGATAGAGGGTCAAGGGAATAGGGAATGGAGTGGAGAAGTCAATTTTTCGTGACGTTCTGCTTCCATTCCTGTATAAGATAGCCTTAGGCTTACGTATAATTTTATTTTTTCCGATGATCAATCCATTATCTTAGAAAGATTATGTACTCATCCATTCGCTCGTTTACCTACTCAGACGGCAAAATCTCGTCTGCTTCGAGCCATCTCATTCTTGAAACACCCCTGGAAATTATCATAAACGAGGAGATGAGCACTCTCATCATGTTTACACCCGACATGACCAGAGAACTGGTAACGGGCTTTCTCTTTACAGAAGGCTTCATTGACAAAATATCAGACATTCAGGAATGTGCCATCTCCTCGATCGGCGGGGAGGATGGAGAGGAGGTGATTGAGGCGAGAGTCACGATTCCATCCAATGCCTACATGATGACTGCATCAAAGAGCACCAGGACTTCATATTCCAGCTGTGGCATTTGCGGCAAAGACAACTATTATGATCTAAAAAGAGGGCTGGGCCGCGTAAAAAGCAAGTATCGTTTTTCCATGGAAGTCTTGGATCGAGTGCCCCAGAGCCTTGAAGAGAGTCAGCGTCTTTACAAGAAAACAGGTGGTGCCCATGCCGCTGTTCTTTTGGATTCAGAAGGCAATCCACTTGTTTGTAGTGAAGACATGGGACGCCACAATGCCGTTGATAAGGTCATCGGTGCTGCTCTCATGCAAAAGCTCCCCTTCCAAGATAAAATCATAGTCACAAGCGGCAGGGCCAGTCTCGAGATGATTCTCAAGACCGCCCGGGCGGGTATTCCGGTTTTTGTGGCCATGTCCCGACCCACGTCAAGAGCCGTGGAGGCAGCCAAGTTCTATAATATTACCCTGCTAGATATGGCGAGAGATTCCAACCGCATATACAGTCATGTCCGTCGCATCGAAGGATTCTAATCCCATGGAATCACGCTTATCTGGTATATCAGGAATTATCCTGGCAGGTGGTAGGAGCAGCCGCTATGGCAGGAACAAGGCCCTGGTAGAAATCAATGGAATACGGGTAATAGAACGAGTAATCAGGGTCATGGAGCCCCTCTTTGAGCGTCTCATCATTATCACCAACACCCCCCAAGATTATGCCTATCTTAAACTTCCCATGGTTGAGGATCTTATCAAGGGCCTTGGCCCACTTGGAGGAATTTTTACCGGGTTGCAGACCATGTCGGACGAGGCCGGTTTTTTTGTGGCCTGCGATATGCCTTTTCTAAGTGGTGATTTGGTGCGCCACATGGTGGACGTTATGGAGGACTTTGATGTGGTCGTGCCCAAGGTGGATTGGAAGGTAGAACCGCTCCATGCCATTTACACCAAGCGGTGCATACCTGCTATTAAAGAATTGATTGACAATAAAGACTATCAAATCATCAAGTGCTTTCAGAGCGTTCGTATTAGGTATTTAAGTAAAGAGGAAATCTATGGTTTAGATCCAGAATTGAGATCCTTTTTTAATATCAACAGACCAGAAGAACTGCTAAAAGCAACCAGATCAAAAAATGAAAAAACGTAACATGTTGGCCCTTTGAAACGGCCGCGCAGAGCCACCACAAACCCGCTTTGTAAAAGGGGGCGATTAACAGACCACGACAGGAATGAAGATATCCTTCCCCTTGACAAACTATGTCACAATCCCTTTTTGTCATTGCGAGGAGCCCGCCCGCCTCGCCTGAGCGAGCGCAGACTCGCGATGGCGGGCAGGCCGAAGGTGACGCGGCAATCTCCTTATTTCCAATGCATTACGAGATTGCCTCTCGGCCGTGAGCTCGAGGCCGAACGGCTTCGGTCGTTTCACTCCCTCGCAATGACATCGTGACACAGTCTCTGATGGGGGAGGATTAAGCCGGGGGTGATCCTCTTCTTCACCCTCCCGTGGGCTCTCGCATCCCCGCTGTGGAGCGGGATCTTCGACAAGGGGGGCGGAATTTGAAAGGATGCTATTCATCCCCGTCAAAAGGACGGGGCATTCTGGCATGATTTCGTAAATCTAACTCACGAGGATTACACAAAAATGACTGAATTAATCATCGCTGTCGGTTGTGCCATTGTCATTTCAGCGGGATGCTCGCTTTTCGAGGCGGTCCTTTATTCTGTGCCCATGAGGCATGTGGAAACCATGGTTCAAAAGAATAAAGCGAGTGGTAGAATTCTCAAGGAATTGCGAGGCAACGTTGATGAGCCCATTACGGCCGTTTTATCCTTGAATACCATAGCAAACACGGCCGGCGCAGCTGTGGCAGGGTCGGCGGCGACAGTGGTTTTTGGACATCAGTCGCTGGGCTACTTCTCAGCGTTCTTCACCCTGGCCATCCTGATTTTCTCCGAAGTCATACCCAAGACAGCAGGTGTGGTCTATTCCAGGTCTCTTGTCCCCTTTGTGGCACTTCCATTGAAGGTGCTGGTAAAAGTGATGACTCCTTTCATATGGCTGTGCAGTCACATCACAGGATTGATCTCCCGGGGTAAAACGCGTGAATCCGTATCTCCTGATGAACTGAGGACCATGGCTCGCATCAGCCTCCAGACCGGGGGCATAGAGCACTACCAGGAGAGCGTTATAGATAACATCCTATCTCTGGAAACGAAAACGGTAAAAGATGTAATGACACCAAGGACCGTTATCTTTTCCCTCAGCGAACATCTCAACCTGGAGGAGGCCAGCCGTAAATCGGACAAATGGGAACATAGCCGATTCCCCGTGTATGACAAAGAAATGGAGGACGTTGTGGGTATTGTACTCACAAAGGAGTTATTCATAGCCCTTTCACAAGGCAGAACGGACTTGCCCTTGACCGAGCTCATGAGGCCTGTTCATTTCGTGGCCGAAACAGCCAAACTGAATAATGTCCTGATGGAGTTTATGGAGACGAGGCAAAAACTCTTTGTGGTAATCGATGAGTATGGAGGTCTTTCGGGACTCATTACGATGGAAGATATCTTGGAAGAGATCCTCGGGCGGGAGATCATTGATGAATCGGATCAGGTGGTAGATAAGCGCGAGTTGGCAAGGCGGCGCCGAAGTCTCCTCATTTCCAGATCTCCAGGGAGTCAATGAACTCTGTCTATTCTCTAAACCAAATACCCCCGAAACCGCTGGTCAAATCTGCATAGGACTGAATATTGAGAGCGGGAAAGGGAAAAACATGAAATCCGAAAATGTTACGCTCTGCTTCCCCCACACCGGAAAATCTTGTTTTGCCTGTTGTCCACCCATACGCCCTGCCGGCTATGAGCATATCCAGCACAGAAACATTATCAGGAGGATGCTGCGTGAAAACAGTGAGGCTTTCAATAGGCATGCAGTGGACAAAATTTCGATCACAGGTTTTAGCTGTTGGGCCCTCGGATACTTGGATAAGAATCACAGGTTGATAGGCTGTCTCCTTCATCCTGTTCAAAATGGGGGAGTTGATCTCAGATTTAGGACAGATTATGGAGAAAAGTGTGAGAGGGAATTCTGCCCAGAGGCAAAGGCTTTTTCTGGTTTGGCGTTGGATAATAAGAAATTCTGGCTTCACTTGGCTGATGGCCTCGATTCCTTTTCCTATTCCAGCAGAAAGCTCAATCCCCTGTTTAAAATGATGAACTGGGGCGGGCATCTGCTCAGTTTACTCGTCTCAAATGAGAATCACAGGGCCTTCACAAAGGAATCATTTTTCCAATCCTACCCTTTCTTCTCCACAAACAACCCTCCTAAGCCCAATGCTTACATGATCAAGTGGTTGGTGAATAGAGAGGGAACCCATATCCTTAAAAGCCACACCTTCAAATCAGAGTTTGAAATGTTTTCCAGGCGTATTTCAAAAGCGCTATGCCAGGCCGCCCAACAGAACAATCCCCCCCGGCCTCCTGGCTTCCACACCCATCTTCTGGATCTTGACAGGGATTTCTTGGATCTTCTCAGGTTGTCAGCACGCATCACGAAAACGACCAAACAGGATGCGCTGGCCCTAAAAAACCTGGTCGACAAAGCGCTGGAGGAATTCCGGCAAAGTCTGGAAAAAATATGAAACCATGGAAAAGGAAATCATAGACCTCGTAGAGGAGAGGGGACCTCTGACCGGTTCTGAAATCTTGGAGTCCACGGGCGGTGATGGTCTTTTGCTGTGGCGCACCTGCAAGCTCTCCAAAAGTCTGAACATCCGGACCGTAGGCATGAGGTACTTGAGACTTGATCGCAGGATTGACGGCTTCGCCCGCCTATCTCCGTCCATATTAAGGGAATTCCTGACCTATTCGGTCATCGGCCGCTCCCAGGGTGACTCTGCCCTGAATCAAAAGGCCCATGAGGTGGCTTCCCACATCGAGGCGGTGAGCAGGGCCAAGTCAGAGGTCGCTTACAGCGTGGTTTCGTCCCTGGTAGGCCAACTGGAAAGTGAAATTCCGATATATAATCAGGTCTGCTTTGTCATTGCTGGGGACATCGTTTACAACATGGCCCATGATGTTCCGCGGCCTGAAAGAAGCACGGGGAAATTGGTAAAAGGCTCTGACATGGACCTGGTCGTTGTTGTGGATGATCAATTTCCGAAGGCATCCATGGACAGGTTGGATGAAGCCATCTACCAGGAAAAATACAGGCTTCTCATCACGCCCCACATGAGAGAAGAGATTGACTATATCGTCAAAAACTTAGACCGAGTGAGGGAACAGTTGAGGTTTGATACCTTCAAACATATGGTCGCCTGCAAACTTCTCCAGGAAGGTACACTGCTCTATGGCAGCGAGGAGGTCTTTCATACGCTCAAAAGTATGTTGAGAGACCATGGAGTCATCCAAAAACTGAAAGAACTGGAGAAAAAGGCCAGACTGTTCAGAAAAGAGGCAGAAAATTATCTCTTAATAGAGGATCTTCACAAGGTCAGAGAGGAGAGTTTAAACTTTTTCTATCCCGCTGAGGAGTCAGAGGAGTTTGAATAAAATCGCTTCCATCCTCCGTAGCAGAGCTACTGCGGAGGACGGGTCGCGATTTTATATAACGCCTGCCCGCCATTGCTCTCGCCCGTCCGCCATCGGCTTCGCCGCAGGCGAATGCCGGGCGGGCGCAGACGAGGCATGCGGAGCGAAGCGGAGCTAAGTTCTACTTCGATACTTTCCAGTTGGCAAGCGAGTAGCTCTTCTGTTCACATTGCCCATACGTTTTCCTCTTTTCTTCGCCATTTTTCTGATTTTTCTTCTTGCGGTGAACACGATTATTTCATAGACGCGCTCTAATGTTAGAAGCCTGTGTATTATCATCTTTTTTAGAATGCGCAATATCACTGGGATTGTAAAGAACGACGCATTTACGTCCCTCCGTATCTGCTGAAGATCATCAAGAGACAACATATCAGAATATACCTTCCCTGACTCTTCATCAATATGGTAATTATCAAGATGTATTACCATGTCTTTAAGAGGGGAATATTTTGTGGCTCTTAAAACGGACAAGCCCAGGGTATCAACACCAAGCTCGTGTGAGAATTTTACTATGTCGAGCATATCCTCCCTGGTTTCGCCAATATTCCCTATGATAAAATAGCAATGATATATGATGTTAAATTGTCTCAAAACTTCAAAGTATTCCTTTACTTTTGCAGCAGTAAACCCCTTATTCATCGATTTTAGGGTCTTGTCATGTGCCGATTCTATACCTAAAAGAAAAGCCATGAAACCGGCTCTATACATCTTCTTGAGAACATCTGGCCTCTTCGCAACCTCTAATCGAGCATTTATAGCGTATTTCTTTTCTATCCCCTCTCCTATTATTAGGTCACAGAGCCTTTCAACCCAGTCCATGTCAGCCGTGAATATATCATCGGCAAAGCCAATCACATCAGCCTCTATGGTTTTTATTTCCGACACCACAGACTCTGGCGTTCTTACTGACCACTTTCTCTTCTCCCCTAAGGGATTGAACTTAAAATCGCAAAACTTGCAGTTATGGGGACAACCTCTTGATGCCAACATGAGGTCTATCTCTAGATCCGATTTAAACTCATCTAGTGTAACCATGTACTTGTAACGACGAAGTTTTCTGTTCGGGTAAGAATCGCTTCGTACAGGCTCAAGCCTCCTAATCTTGTTATGCACTATCTTGCCATTTAATTTGAATGACAGGCCATCAATATCAGGAGAAAGGCCCTTTTGAACAATTTCCCTTGCAACCTCTTCACCATCCCCACGCACAATCCCGTCGATTCTTGGGACCTCCTCAAACAGCTCATCAACATGTTCCGTCGCATACCTGCCGCCTACGATGACTGTTATATTTTCCGGCGTCGTATTTATTGTGGCTTTTATGAAATTCGCCTCGGTTCCCCAATTATAGCTCACCAGCAACAAGTCAGTGTCCTTATCGATAAATGAGGACACCGGCTCCTTTTCATATCTCAAGTCAACCACCTTTATACTCTCCACAAGGTTTTCTATAGCACTGCCTATGTATTCGAGGCCTATTGGAGGCAAAAATCCTACGGTTTTCAACTCTTGCTTATATGGATATACACATAAAACATTTTTGTATCTCATTTCACCCTGTACCTTCCCTTTCTATGCTAAGAGATCCCCCACTTGGTGTGGGTCGTACCAAACCAATCAAACTCCTGCAATGTTTTCACATCCTTAACTTCAGGTCACTTTGCTCAACTCAGTTGTTTTTGCACCACCTCCGCAATCTGGCGGGCATATTCCTCAATTTCTTCTTGACGCTCTCCCTCTACCATAATGCGGCACACCGGCTCGGTCCCAGAATAACGCAACAATACCCTCCCCATTTCCCCCAGCCGTGTCTCCACATCTTGCTGTGCACGTACCAATTCAGGGACAGAAGAGATTTCCGGTTTCTTTTTCACGGGCACGTTTATCAGAACTTGAGGAAAGACGGTCATCAATGTGGAAAGCTGGGACATGGATTGACCCGATGTTTTCATGGCTGACAATAGTTGCAGGGCGGAAAGCAGACCATCTCCTGTTGTATGGTGCAGGAGAAATATGATATGACCCGATTCCTCCCCTCCCAATATGGCTTCACTCTCCCTCATTTTCTCCAGAACATACCGATCCCCCACATTACTGGCCATATGCCCTATCCCCAGATCCCTCAGGGCGACGCGAAAAC
>JASFEQ010000022.1:0-22764 GCA_050124735.1 Desulfobacteraceae bacterium
CTCGGCGCCTAGCATCTAATATCTTGCTGGCGATCAGGAATTTTCCAAACCGTACTGATTTTAGTAATGATCCATGAATTTGACAGTGGATCTGAGATGTGGAAAAGCAAAGAATGTCTTTTGCGGATTTCTTGCTTGACATAATTCCCAGCATTTTGGTAATTTAACCAAAATTTGTTCACAAAAATGCTAATTATTTTAATATATTAGGAAAATCTATCCCCCAGGTTTAAACAAAAGAATCAACCACTCAAAATCATTAATCATTCCATTGTGTCCCGGCATTTCGCCCGCCGTGTCAAGACGACGTTATAGCTTGGATTGAGATTGTTCTTCAGTGACAACCCATCAATGTTCTTTTGTCCAGGGAGAGCTCTATTCGCATGAAGCGCCGTACCTTCCTCAGAATTGCCGGCATGGGCAGTCTTTCTTTTGCAGCAGGATGCACTTCTGAACCAGAAAAAACACTCTACGCATTGATTGAAGCACCCGATGATATGGTCACCGGAAAGGCGAGTTGGTACGCCTCCACGTGTCGTGAGTGTCCGGCCGGATGCGGCATCCTGGCCAAGAACCGGGAGGGGCGGGTGATCAAGGTGGAAGGGAACCCGCTACATCCCATTAACAGGGGAAAGCTCTGTATGAGGGGCCAGGCGGCGCTGCAAGGTGTCTACAATCCAGACAGGATCAATAGCCCTCTACTCAGAGAGAAAAATGGATGGCGGCCCCTCTCTTTTCCTGCGGCAGAAGCGCTCCTGAAGGATAGGGCTACTAAGGCAGCAAGAAACGGGCAGAACAGGGTCCGAATGGTGACGGAAGTGGTGGGGAAAAGCCTCATGGGGCTTTTTGCCCAATCCCTTGAAGAATGGAAATCTGGAAGGCCCCTGGTTTTTGAGCCCTATGCCTATGAATCTCTGAGAACGGCAAATCAGAAGGTCTTTGGTGTTGACGGCCTGATTTCCTACCGCATGGAGGAGGCCGATTTTCTCGTTTCATTCGGTGCAGATTTTATGGAAACATGGCTTTCTCCTGTTGGGTATGCGGAGAAATTCAAACAGATGCATGCCTTGCGGCATGGGGAAAAAGGTCTGTTCTTCCATGTGAGCCCCTATCAGTCCTTAACCTGCGCCAATGCCGACCTCTGGATATCATGCAAGCCTGAAGGTGAAGCCGCCCTCACTCTTGGTCTTCTCAAAGAAGCCGTCAGTCTCGGCCGAAGCGAGAATCTTCCGGAAGAAATTAGGGATGCCATAGAAGACGTCGCCGCTTCATATACGCGGGACAAGGTGATTCAGCTTTCCGGAGTTTCTCCTGAACTTTATGAAAAACTCAAGGCCCACCTTTTTAAAGCCAGAAAGCCGCTCGTACTCGGGACAGGGTCAGGCGGTTCAGGAATCAATGCCGCGCAGACCAATGTGGCTGTGAATCTATTGAACCTGGTTCTTGATCCTGAATTCACTCTCCTTGATTTCAATAGTAGACATCGCGTGGAGATCGCTGCGAGGAGATCCGAGGTTTTGGCGTTTTTCAAGTCCTTGGAAGAGGGTGCCGTTGATCTCCTTTTACTCAACAACGTGAACCCCGTCTACGCTATTCCTCCCGCAACCGGCGTAAGAGCTGTCCTGGAAAAACATGCCGGTTTTATGGTGAGTTTCAGCAGCTTCATGGATGAAACCACGGCGCTTGCAGACCTCATTCTCCCTGTGGCCCTTCCACTGGAAACCTGGGACGAATATGGCGGCATACAGGATATGGTATCCACATTGCAGCCGGCCATGGGCAGTCTGACCGGAGCGCCGGTCCTGGGAGATGTTTTTCTACGCACAGCATTTGGGGAAGAACAGGCCATCAAGAATTATAAGGCCTATCTCTACGAGCAACTCATAAATCAAGGGAGAATTGGGGGCCAAGAGGGGTGGATCAAGGCCTTACAAAAGGGAGGCATTTTTGAGAGATCATCACGGCGGAAGTCTTTGTCAAAGAACGACGTTTCAGATGCTTTAACCGCCATTCCGAGCCCCGTAGAAAACCCGATCGAATCCGAGCTTGCGTTCATCGCTGCCCCTTCCATACGCTTCTTTGATGGAAGAGGCGCCAACAAACCCTGGCTTTGCGAAGCCCCTGACCCTTTGACCAAAGTGGCCTGGCAGACACCCGTGCTCATGCATCCAGAAACCTTGGACCAACGGGGATTGGCGCAAGAGGAGATTATTCGGATTGAGACCGAATGGGGTGGGATGGAGGCACCGATCTATGAAACGGAAGGCGTCAGACCAGGCCTTTTGGTCATGGGCGCAGGCCAAGGTCATGAAGCCTATGGCCGATATGCGCAAGAGATGGGACTTAACCCGACAATCCTTCTTCCTCCAGAGGTGGAACCTGTGTGCGGAGCGCCTTTATTAAGAGTGGCCTCAGTCTCCATCCGCAAAACCGGCCGTACCACGAAACTGGCAAACACAGATGGAAGCAGGATTACATATGGTAGAAAGATTGCCCTTTCCATCCATTTGAAGGAAATCAATCATGGAAGACCTCACAAAAAAGGCGGGCTCTCCATGGATGAATTCCCACTAACGCTACCTTTGCCAGAGGGCTATGACAGTGAAAGGGATATCTATCCTGTCCACCAACACAAAGCGTATCGATGGGCCATGGTGGTGGATCTGGATAGATGTATTGGCTGTGGGGCCTGTGCCACTGCCTGTTATGCGGAGAATAGTCTGGGGGTGGTTGGCCTGGAAAGGGTCCTTGAAGGCAGGGAAATGTCCTGGCTAGAGGTGCAACGCTATCATGACCCGGAACGCATGGAGAAAATAACCTTTCTTCCCATGCTCTGCCAGCACTGTGACAACGCCCCATGTGAATCCGTTTGCCCTGTCTATGCCCCGCATCATTCAAAGGAAGGGCTGAACAATCAGATCTATAACCGGTGTATCGGTACCCGATTCTGCTCTCAGAATTGCCCTTATAAGGTGCGACGCTTCAACTGGTTCTCTTGGAGATGGCCTGAGCCCTTAAACCTCCAGCTGAACCCGGATGTCACGGTGCGCAGCAAAGGCGTCATGGAAAAATGTTCTTTCTGCATTCAGAGGATCAAAGAGGCCCATGGAATCGCCAATGACGAAAAGAGAAAGATAAGGGATGGAGAGATCCAGCCCGCCTGTTTGCAGACGTGCCCCACGGGCGTATTCACTTTTGGGAATCTCACGGATAAAGAGAGCCAAGTGAGGAAAATGGTTGAAGACAGACGTGCCTATCAAGTGATGGGATACTTAAACACAAAGCCTGCGGTGATTTATCTGAAAAAAGTGGTTCAAGAAATATGAAGTAGCCGCAGACTTACACAGACAAATATCTGGCCGACCTGGCCAGATATTATGTGCCGTGACCTTCGGGCAAGATTAAACACAGATAAAAGATATGGTCCGATGAAGGAAATAAAGATTTTCTTCCGCGAAACAAACGCCGTTTTTGGTCAGCCAAGCCTGCCCGCCATTGCTCTCGCCCGTCCGCCATCGGCTTCGCCTCAGGCGAATGCCGGGCGGGCGCAGGCGAGGCAGGCGGGTGGGCTGAGCAAAAGGTCCGCGTGGGTCTGCGGTTGACTTAGGAAACAATCGAGGATGTCTGAACTGAACTACGCAAAGATAGACAACACTGTACTCCAAACCCTGGAGCGCCCCTCGAAAAGCTACTGGGGTCTTATTGCATTGCTCGCTTTGGGTGTTCTAGGTGGAGCCGCCTGCTGGGCCTATCAAATTGCCGTGGGAATAGGGGCGGGTGGCCAGAACAACCCAGTGGCGTGGGGGACCTACCTCATCAATTTCGTCTTCTGGGTGGGAATTGCCCACTCAGGTACCCTTATCTCTGCTATTCTCCATCTTTTCAGGGCTGGATGGCGAAATCCCATTGCCAGGGCTGCTGAAACCATGACCGTTTTTGCAGTCATCATCGCCGGACTTTTCCCCTTTATTCACCTTGGCCGGGTATGGCTGGTCTTCTATATGTTGCCCTATCCCAACCAGCGAAACCTTTGGCCCAACTTTCAATCACCACTTATGTTTGAC
Organism: Desulfobacteraceae bacterium; assembly: GCA_050124735.1. Lineage (GTDB taxonomy): Bacteria > Desulfobacterota > DSM-4660 > Desulfatiglandales > HGW-15 > JASFEQ01. The sequence continues at coordinate 4,065 of JASFEQ010000022.1, forward strand.
ATGGTCGCCATCAGCACCTACCTGCTTGTCAGTTCACTCTTCTGGTATACAGGGATGCTTCCCGACTTGGCCACCGTAAGAGATAGGGCTTCCGGTTTACGGAAAAAAATCTTCACCATTATTTCCCTGGGTTGGACGGGCCGGCACGAGCAATGGCGTCATTATACCCGGGCCTATCTCTTTTTCGCCGCCCTGGCAACGCCGCTGGTCATTTCGGTGCACAGCGTGGTTTCCTGGGATTTTGCTTTGGGCGTTGTTCCCGGATGGCATAGCACCATCTTTGCCCCTTATTTTGTGGCAGGCGCCATCCACTCCGGGTTGGCGATGGTTATCGTACTGATGCTCCCCATGCGGAAGATCTTCCGTTATCAAGAATTCATCACCACGGATGTCCTGGAAAATGTGGCCAAGACCATTATCTTTACTGGGCTTATCGTGGGATATGCCTACGCAGCGGAATACTTCATTGCCTGGTACAGTCATAATATCGTGGAACAAGAATCCTTTCGCTGGCGAGCCGTTGGGGACTATAGCGTTCAGTTCTGGATCATGATCATCTGTAACAGTTTGATCCCCCTGCTTTTCTTTTTCAAGAGAATTCGAAGAAGTATCCCGTGGCTTTTTGGTATCTCCATCTTGGTGAACGTGGGCATGTGGTATGAGCGTTTTGTGATTATTATCGGGAGCGTGGCCCATGATTTTATTCCCCATGCCTGGGGCCTGTACGCACCCTCTGCCATTGAGCTGGGTATCCTTTTGGGGAGCTTCTCTCTGTTCTTTTTCCTCTTCTTGTTGTTCGCAAAACACCTGCCCTCCGTTTCCATGACAGAGCTCAAAGAGACTTTCAGCAAAGGTGAGCAACATGCCCACTAAAGAATATATCCTTGGAAGTTTTAGGGATGAAAATCAGGCGGTTTCGGCCATCGAAGCCTTGAGGAAATCACCCTGGAAGTTAGACCGGGTTCACAGCCCCATTCCCAGTCACAGAATCTCCAATGCCTTGAAAGAGAAAAAGAGCCGGGTAGGGTATTTCACCCTCGTCGGAGGGATAATAGGGTTCTTCACCGGTTTTGCCCTCGCCACCTATACGGCTGTACAGTGGAACCTGATTGTGAGTGGAAAACCTGTTGTGGCTTGGCTTCCGTTTCTCATTGTGGGGTTTGAATTCACTATTCTGTTTGCAGTCATCGGAAATGTGATCGGATTGGTCAGCCAGGCCCGTTTGCCGGAATTTGAAAGCCTCAAGACCTACGACCCACGCTTTTCCGGCGATTATTTTGGGATCGTCGCCTCTTGCGCTAAAGGGGAACAGCAAAACCTCATGGACTTCTTGACCGATATGGGTGGAGAGGTGAAAGCATTTGAGGGCTGAGTTGTAAGATTTGGGGAACGCCAAGGAAGCATATGAAATCAAATAGCGGAAACAAAGCCATTATCAAAAACAAATCCGTTTTGGTGGTCTTTTCTCTTTTTGTGATCATAGGTCTCGGTGGATTTATCTTTCAGCTGGTTGGAAAATACCCGGAAAGGGCATGGCAGACCTATCTGATCAATTTCCTGCTCTGGTCGGCCGTGGCTCAGGGGGGTCTTCTTTTTTCCATGGTGACCCACCTCACCAAAGCGAGATGGAGCAAACCCCTCCAGGGCATCGCCGAATCCTTTGCCGCCTTCTTCCCCATCTCTTTTGGCCTCTTTCTGGTGCTATTTCTCGGTAAGGATCACATCTTTCCCTGGCTCGGTCAAGATCTGCATGGCAAGGAGGTCTGGCTCAATCTTCCTTTCCTATTCTGGAGGGATTTTTTCGGACTTCTCATTCTATATGGATTGGGATTTGCCTACCTCTACCATGCTTTGAGACTTAAAATGGCTCACGTTGAACCGCAGGGCAAGATGCATCGGTTTCTGCACCATTGGTGGTCTCGTGGCGCGTATGATCCAGACCGCTGCAGAGCCAGGATGGGTACATTAGGTGTTCTCTATATCATCGCTTATGCCCTTGTGCTTTCCCTTGTCGCCTTTGATCTGGTGATGAGTATGGACCCCCATTGGATTTCCACGCTCTTTGGCGCCTATTCATTCGTCAAGGCCTTTTATGTTGGACTTGGTTCATTGATTATTCTTGCTGCCGCTGTTCGTCTCAGTCAGGGGGAACAGTCTGGACTGACTTCATCCCATTTCCACGATCTGGGCAAACTCTTCTTTGCCTTTTGTCTGGCCTGGGCAGATTTCTTTTACTGCCAGTTCATCGTTATCTGGTACGCCAACATCTCTGAAGAGACGAGCTACATCATAAAACGCACCATGCTCACTCCATGGAATTCGCTGGCCTGGACCGTCTTCATTGTGAGCTTTATCATTCCCTTTTTCATCCTGCTCAATAGAAAGATAAAAACCAAACCCAAATTCATGATGGTCCTCTGTTCAATCGTACTTGCGGGAATCTGGTTGGAGCATCTTCTGCTGTTGGGGCCGGCCTTGAGCCCGCATGTGGTGGCCCTCCCTTTGGGCCCCTCGGACGGATTGGTCACACTGGGTTTTTTGGGACTCATGGCGCTTTCTCTGGTTTTCTTCCTAAGGCTTTTTCCTGCCCTTGTGTCTAGCGGTAATAGGGAGGTGAAGTGATGGAAGGATCCTTGAGCCCCATGCGGAGTGGGATTGACGCTGTGGCAAGAAACAGAAGACCTCTTCTCATATCTGGCCTCTGTCTTTTCTTCCTCCTCCTTTTCTTATATTTGTTCTACATCGTGCCGGCCTGGGATATGGGCCCTGAACAGCCCATACCCTTTAGCCACCGTCTCCATTCTGGTGTGAAGCTTATCCAGTGTGAGTTCTGTCATCCCTATGTGGGACGCTCCAAACATCCAGGTATGCCTCCGGTGGAAAAGTGCCTCTATTGCCATAAATACATCATTGCTAATCATCCCCAAATCAAAAAGGAGCACGCGTATTTCAACACGCGGACACCCACGCCGTGGCGAAAGGCCAATTATCTGGCTGAACACGTGGTTTTCAACCACAAAAGGCATATCAAGAAGCAGATCGCTTGCCCCGAGTGCCATGGGGCAGTGGAAACTATGGACAGGATCAAAGGCGTGAATTTCAAAATGGGTTTTTGTATTACGTGTCATAAGAAGAAAAAGGCCAACATGGATTGTTGGTTGGCATGTCACAATTGAACAGCAGAGAGCATGGAGCGAAGAGCATAGAGAGAGGTGAACTCTATGCGCTATGCCCTTTGCGCTTTGCGGCGCGAGCAAGGAGAGCAAGACCATATGGCGGCATCCGAAAGAACTTTTCCTGAGCTTCACAGAACAGCCCGGGCTTTCTGCATCACCTCAGCAGCCTGGTTTGCCTTTGCCACTTCGTTTGGCATGATTGCTGCGGGATATCTGATTGCGCCAGATTTCATGGCGAATATAGGCTTCCTCGTTTTTGGCAGAATTCGCCCGATCCACGTGAATCTTGTGCTTTTCGGGTTTGTGACGCAAGGGCTTCTTGCCGCTGCATTTTACTTTGTCCCTAGGCTACTGCAAACCGAGCTCTATAGTGAGAAATTGGGGTTGGCCGCCGCTGTCGTTTTGAACCTTGCCGTGGTTGCTGGTATAGTTGGATTGGCTGCTGGCTACACGCAGGGCAGGGAGTATGCTGAGTTAATTTGGCCGGTGGATATGCTCATCGTCATCGCCTTTGCCCTCATCGTCTTCAACTTAATCATGACAGTAAAGCGGCGAAAGGAGCCGGTCCTCTATGTCTCTGTCTGGTATGTGCTGGCTGCCGTTGTTTTGACCTCTGTCACCTATTGTATTGGGAATGTGGTCTGGAGACCGGACACCGGTGCATTGCTGGGCATACCGGATGCCATTATCCTCTGGTTTTACGGGCACAACGTCTTTGGCCTTCTTCTTACGCCGCTATCTCTCGCCGTCGCCTATTACGTAATTCCTTTAGCCACCCGTAACCCCCTTTACAGCCATACCCTTTCATTGGTGGGATTCTGGGCGCTTCTTGTGGTTTACACCCATATTGGGACACACCACCTGCTTCAAGTTCCTGTCCCCACCTGGCTAAAGGTGATCGGGATCGTGGACAGTATCGCCATGGTGATTCCTGTCATGGTCTTTCTCGTCAATATCTGGTACACCGTCAAAGGGAAACTGGGTGAGATTCACGCGGACATCGCTGCCAAATTCGTGTTCACCGGGACCGTTTTCTATTTCTTCGTGAGCATACAAGGCTCCATGATGTCTCTACCTCAGGTTCAACGGGTGACCCATTTCAACAATTGGGTGGTGGGTCATGCGCATGTGGGTGTGCTGGGTTTCGCGGCCATGACGGCGCTGGGTGGTCTATACTACGTGCTGCCCAGGATTACGGGTAAACCCCTCTATAGTCGATTTCTGGCCGATCTACAGTACTGGCTGGTTATGCTTGGAGTCATAGGGTTTACCGTGGTGCTCACCATTGTGGGTCTGATTCAGGGAAATGCCTGGCTAAATGGGGAGACCATTTACCGCGTTTTGCCAGAAATTCACATGTATTATGTGCTTAGGGTATCCATTGGCTTATTGATCATGAGCGGCGCCTATATTGGCCTTTACAATATCTTTAGAACGCTCTTCTTCAATCCAGGCAAGAAATCATGACGATGACACCAAAGGCATTGGTTTTGGGTTCTCTCGGCATCCTAGCCGCCGTGGTCTTTGTCATGGTCATTTGGCCCTATGCCACCAGGGATATGACCCCCTCGGATATCTTTCGATTACGTAGCCCCAACGAGTCGGCCGGCAGAGTCATCTATGTGGCGAACGGATGTGTTTATTGCCACAGTCAATCTATTCGTGCCATCGATTGGGGTCACGGTGCAGAGAGGATAGCCCAATCCGGAGACTACGTGGCAGACGAGCCCATCCTTTTAGGATCGCAGCGCACGGGCGTTGACTTATCGCAGGAAGGGGGAGAGCACCCGGATGACTGGCACATCGCTCACTTTGTCAATCCCCGATATACCCGTCCCAACTCTATCATGCCGCCCTTCAAGTGGTTGGGCATGGAGAAGATCAAAAGCCTGACGCGCTATATACAGGGGCTGGGCTTCATTCAGGCTGACCGACGTATGGAGCGCCAGATTTACTGGAAAAAAGAGGCTATCAAGGCCTATGAGTCTGGGCCGCAATCTAATGTGAACTGGATTCACGCTCAGGTGCCAAAGGGATGGCGTACGGTCCCAAATCCCTATCCAACGACTGAGGCGGGCCTGGTGAGGGGACACAAGATTTATCAGGAATTCTGCATTGGTTGCCACGGTCCTGTTGGAGACGGGATGGGGCCGGCCCAACCCCATATCTACCCCCCTCCCTTGAATTTCACGATCTTGAAAGGACGGGGCATTTCTGGTGGCATTCTTTACTACCAGATCATGAACGGGATCACGGGCACGGCAATGCCCTATTTCAAGCGGGAATTGGAATCCCAAAAGATCTGGGAAGTTGGGAATTATGTGGCCGTCTATTTTATTGATCAGTCTGATGCCAACGCGGAACCTCGAGGCATTGATGCCTCATGGGAACCATAAAGGATAAATGTCAAAATCCAAAACCCAAATGACAAATGTAATCCAAATTCAATAAAAGAAAATGCTTTCAAAATTTCGATGTTGGGGCTGCATTTGGACTTTGAAATTTAAAATTTGGATTTAAATCTATGTATTATCCATACTTCATAACTTACATGCTCATTGGTTTGGTGATCAGTTTTTTTGTGTTTTTGTGGGCACTAAACAATGGTCAGTTCAAGGACCAAAAGAGGGCCCGTTTTCTGCCACTTCAAGATGGGGAGGAAATGAGGCCGCGCCATGTGTCCAGGGTAAGCCGTATAGAGTTCTACGCCCTGGCACTTCTTGCCACCACAGGTCTCATGGCGTGTGCGGCTGTTTTGGTATTCGCATTGATTCGGGCAAGCTGAACATAAACCGGGAGCGGTCCTGCTGTTGAAGCCGTAGAGAGATTGGCAAAAGAAATTATTTTTCCCTATAGATTTTTGTTAGAGGTAAGCCCAAGTGCATTTTTTTGAACTGAGAAATCTCCAGCATTTTGTTCTATACCTTTTCCCAACCCTCATTTCTGTCTTTCTTGTTGGCGCAGGATTTGCCTTCATGCATTTCCGAGGGAAGGACTCGGGAGAAAAGGAGAAACGACCACATTACACGTTCCTCGGCGAGATAGAAGAGAGAAATGAGCCATTTCCCCTGGTTCTCATACTCATCATTGCGGGAACCGTTCTGTGGGCCTTTTTTTATATCCTTGCAATAGGGCTGTTGGAGGTGAAAATCTAAGATGGAAGAAACCGCTCACAAGGAGTCGACCCTTGTCACCTGGGTGGTCATTCTGCTTTGCATGCTCTTGATCCTGATCAAGGGGCTCTTCGCCTTTTCAGTTGTGGGGGATCGCGGTCAACCCGATTGGGATTACAGGCCGGTTAAGGACGTGCCTGGCGAGTCTCCCTATGCGATGTACGAGAAACTGCCCTATCCACAGCACGTGAAGGGGAGTGAGGGTGAGTAGATGAAAAAAATCGTCGTCACAGCCTTTATTCTATTGGCCGTGGTTCTGGTCGTTTACCAAGGCCTTACGATCATTGACAACGATTTCATGCCAGGTCGCATGCGCGAAACTCTCGCCGTCAGACCCCACGAAAAGCCGCTGCTTATCATGGAACAAGGGGTGATCCCTTTTGAAGGTGGAGAGGTTGTGTACAGAGCGGCTGATGGAAAGAGGTTGAGATCTCCCTTTGTGAAAGGCGATCTAAATAGCATCACATTGGGCAGGGCGCTGTACTCCACCTATTGTGCCCAGTGCCACGGAAAATACCACGATGGCAACGGAACCGTAGGACAAAGTTTTCATCCCCTTCCCGCGGACCTGAGGTCCTTAAAGGTTCAGACCCTTCCCGAAGGCGTGCTCTTTAAAGAGATCAGCTACGGTGTCCCCAATGGAAGACAACCCCCATTGGCCACGACTATTGAAGTCATGGACCGATGGCGCATTATTGCCTACCTGAAATCTCTTGGCCTCCGCAGATAAAATGAACCCTGCCCTGGGCACTTGTGATCTGTGTGGACTTCCCCTCCGTCAGAGAGCTTTCAGCGCTGTTTCATCTGGAAAGCGCTTTCGGTTCTGTTGCATGGGATGCAAGCAGGTGTTTGCGATGCTGTTTGAAGCATCGGATGAAGCAGCTCCCGCCTCATTCAAAGAGACAGAACTTTTCAGGAAATGCCAGGAAATGGGCATCATTCCCAGGTCTGAGGCTGACCTGGAGCAACAGGCTCAGACCGAAGAATCCTTCGCATCCTACACTTCTATCCAAAAAGGTATCGAGAGCCTGGAAACTCAAAGCGAGCTACAAGGCGAAAATGCTTTAGGGCTCAATCTGATTGTAAAAGACATGTGGTGCCCTGCTTGTGCCTGGGTCATCGAAGAGGCCTTGAGGAGAAACAATGGGGTTATGAATGTTTCATGCAATTTCTCAACGGACCGGGTTATCTGCGAGTACGATCCCATATCCACTTCCCACCGGCAAATTGTCCAGGCAATCCATGCGCTCGGCTACAAGGCGTCGATTCCAGGTAGGGAGGAAGAAACGGGAGAAAAGAAGAGGGAATTTATACGTCTCGCCATATCTGCATTTCTTACCATGAATGTGATGATGCTCTCTTTTGCCCTCTATTCCGGTTTTTTCACAGACCTTTCTCAAGAAACCATCTGGAAAATTTCCCTTCCTATTTTTGTCATGGCAAGCATTGTTCTATTCTACGGCGGCCGGAAAATCTACCAAAGGGCCTGGGCTGGAATGACCTCAGCCGCTTTTAGTATGGAAACGCTCATAACCGCCGGGGCGTTTAGCGCATATCTTTACAGTACCGTCAATATGGTCTCAGGGAGTATTCACCTCTACTACGACACGTCCTCCATGTTGGTCACGCTCGTTCTTCTAGGCAAAGCACTGGAGAGGAGGGCAAAAGGCGAGGTTCAGGAGGGGCTGGAAAACTTCTTTTCTCTCCGTCCAAAAAAGGTGAGAATTTGTTCGGATCAACATCCTAACGGGCGATACGTTGCCGCGGGGCAGTTACGAAAGGGGGATGTATTCCGGGTAGAGGAGGGTGAAATCATTCCTGCTGATGGATTGGTCGTTGAGGGCAGGGGTTCCTTGGATGAAGCCTCACTGACCGGAGAGGCCCAGCCGATCGGCAGAAGAGGGGGGGATAGGGTGATGAGCGGCGCCAAGGTTATCCAAGGCACGTTTAAGGTGAAGACTGAAGGGGTAAACGAGGAATCCACTTTGGGTCAAATGATCACTATTATGGAAAAGGCGCTTTCAGGCAAGACGCCTTTAGAGGGGAAAACCGATCGTGCACTACAATGGTTTGTGCCCACGATCCTTCTTCTTGCTGTGGGAACGGGCCTGGTTTGCTTGCTTTTCGGTCTCAGCCCTGATGCTGCCATGGTACGGGCGGTTACGGTCATGGTCATTGCTTGTCCGTGCACACTCGGTATCGCCATTCCATTGGCGAGGGTAGCAGGCATTTCCGTAGCCGGGAGGAGGGGCCTCCTCGTACGTGATTTTAGGTCCTTTGAGCAAGCAGAACACGTGGACACTTTTGTCTTAGACAAGACAGGAACAGTCACCACAGGAAAATGGGCACTCCAGAAAATAATCCCCCTGGCACCTTTCACCGAGAGACAAATTCTCGCAATGGCCTCATCCCTTGAGAGGGACTCTGAGCACTACGTCGGAATGGAACTGAAAAAGAAGGCTGCTGAACGTCTCATTGCTCCGGTCAAGATGGGGAAAACCCATGTCTATGACAACGGGATTTCAGGCGAGATGGATGGGGCTGAGATAAGAATTGGTTCAAAGGCCTTTTTGTCGAAGGAATTGGAGGCGCTGGGCCCTATCGTGCAAGATAGTATTCCAAATGCTGCAGAGCATTCATTCGTGTTTATGGGTGTTGGTGGCCGCCTCTGTGCCATTTTTGTCTTTGGAGATAAGATCAGGAAAGGCTCATCGGCCATGATCGATCAATTGAAAGAGAGTGGATATGGAATCTTCTTGGTCTCTGGGGATGAAGAGAAGACCACGAGACAGATTGCTGAAAAGATCGGTATCGAGAATGCCTATGGAGGAAGACTGCCCCGGGACAAGGTCCTCTTTGTTGAGGGACTGCAGAGAGCCGGACGTGGGGTCGCCATGGTGGGAGATGGCATCAACGATGCCCCTGCGCTGGCCCAGGCTGACCTGGCCATGGCAGTCCACTCAGGAGGTCATTTGGGCAAGGAGACGGCAGACATCACCCTGATGCGCGGAGATCCCAGACAAGTTACTGAATTTATGGGGCTTGCGAAAAGGGTGAATAGGAAGATCACCCAAAATCTGATCTTCTCTTTCTCTTACAATTTCATCAGCATTCCTGTGGCCATGAGTGGTCTTTTGACACCTCTAATCGCGGTTTCGGCCATGCTCCTGAGCAGCCTGAGCGTCATTGGCAATACCCTCCTTCTTATAAAAAGGGCCTCACAATCATAATTAACCGCGGACTCACGCGGACATTTTGGCTGAGCGACCCGCCCGCCTCGCCTGAGCTCGCAATGGCGGGCAGGCTTGCTCGGCCAAAACATGTATATTGAGCGCTGGCCATGTCGGCCAGCGCTCAGTCTGCGTCCATCTGCGGCGAAAATAGACCTCAGTATCGGATTCCTTTGATAATGAAATAGATGCCCACAACGATCAAGAGGACGGCTCCAATTTCATAAATAATCTTCTTGGATTTTAGCCAGTTCGACCCGGCCAACTTGCCAACGATGAGAAGAGAGGGTAGTGTCCCTATTCCGAATCCGAACATAAGACCTGCCCCAACCAGAATACCTTGAACTGAATGGGTTGCCTCCATTCCTGCCCCTGCAGCGGCAAGAAGGGCCGCGTAGACAGGACCGCAAGGGAGGAGACCGAGCAGCAGTCCCACAGGGTAGTAGACGAACGAAGATTTTTTGCCGGATAGCCTCTTAAATCCTCTCGAGACAAATCCTTGGGGATTGTAGTAATCACCGAAGATTCGTCCCATAGGAATCCAACCGCTCATGGATAGGGCCATAATAATAATCAATATGCCCGCCAATATTATGACACCTCTCTGAAAAGCGCTGATGTGGGAAGCGAACGTGGCAACGGATCCTGTCAATCCCATGAGCCCACCAAGAATAGTGTATGTGGTGATCCGTCCCCCATTGTAAAGGAGTTGCGAGATAAGTGTCCTTTTCCCTTTCAAACTCAGGGAAAAGGAGACAACGATGGGACCGCACATCCCAATGCAATGACCAAAACCCACGGCAAAGCCTGTTGCCAGAAGAATAATAAATAGGGGACTGGTGGATGACATGTTGATCCTTTATTTTGAAGTCAAGAACCTGACCCTCTGGACCCGGATTCTTTACTTCCATCGTCGGGGTCTAATAAGCTTATGGTTTCAGTGGAACATAATCAAGTCCTTTAGCATTGGATGAAACTGGCTGCCAGGCCAATGTCATGTGCCCGAAACAGGGTTTATTGACCAATGAGAATATGACAACACTTGAGGGGTTTGAACCACTCGTTATGGCGTACCATGAATTCCGAGCGAGAATGATTATATTCAGCGTGATAAACCTGGATTGTTCCTAAACCAACTGATATATTGCCCATTCATAATTTACGCCGATCAGAACCAGAGACGTTCAAGATGTCAGCCAAGAAATCCCTATGGCGCTCTCATCGATGGGAGCGCGAAAAAAAGAATGACCATATGGGTCTGGAAAAAATAGCCCACTTCGGATATCGGAGGGTTCCTGAGGATGAGAAGGTCAAATGGGTGAGGATCCATTTCAACACGGTGGCGCGCAAATACGACCTCATGAACACCCTCCTCAGTTTTGGCATTCATCACATATGGAAGCGTGTTGCTATCAGGATGCTCAAACTAAATGTTGGTGATTGGGTTATCGATGTGTGCGGGGGCACGGGGGACCTCTCCGTTCTTGCAGCACAAGCTGTAGGATCGAGTGGGCGAGTCGTATTGTACGACATCAATCGAAAGATGATGGAAATGGGCAGGCAGAAGGTGGATAGGTCCCCATTGAAGGAAACGATTACATACGTCCAAGGAAACGCAGAACTGATCTCATTTTCGGGGCAGCGCTTCGATGTTGCTCTGGTGGGTTTTGGAATCCGGAATTTAACCCACATGGAAGAGGGTTTCAGGGAGATCCATCGGGTCTTGAAGCCTGGGGGCAAGTTGATGTGCCTGGAATTCTCAAAACCGACAGCACCCTTATTTCGGTGGCTCTATGATATGTATTCCTTTTATATTATGCCCTGCCTTGGAGAGCTCATTGTGGGTTCAAAACAGGCCTACAACTATCTCCCAGAGTCCATAAGACTTTTCCCTTCGCCAGAGGAATTGTCAGCCATCTTGGAGAATACCGGTTTTTCCCAGGTCACCTATCGGAAGTTGACCAATGGTATCGCGGTGATCCATTTGGGAATGAGGGAGTGATTTCGGAAAATGAAACTGAACTGGGTAGAACGGGTAGTGGCAAATAATCCGTTTCGAGCTGCACTGCAACGGGGTGAAATCCACTTACTCAAAAGAAAGGTTCAGCTGAAAAAAGGCGCAAAGATCCTTGAGGTGGGATGTGGCCGGGGGGCTGGAGCCAGGCTCATTTTGAAGTCTTTTCAGCCTTCTTTGCTTTGTGCACTGGATCTGGATATCCTGATGGTTCAAAAGGCCAGGGCGTACTTATCCGCCGATGAGGGGAAAAGAGTGTCATTGTATGTGGGAGATGTATTTCGACTTCCTTTTAGAGATAATGTGTTAGACGCCGTATTTGGTTTTGGTGTTCTGCATCATGTGCCCGATTGGCGCGGTGCGGCTGCTGAAATCGCGAGAGTCCTGAAAATCGGGGGCACCTACTTTGTTGAGGAGTTTTATCCCAGTGCCTACCAGAACTTTATTACAAAGCACCTCCTGGTCCACCCGGAAGAAGACCGTTTTTTCAGTCATGACCTGAGGAACGCCTTGGAGGCGATCAAACTGCCGATAAAGGAGGCGATTGATTTTAAGAAGGTCGGTATTGTCGCAGTGGCCGTTAAAGAAGTAAGGAGTAGGCAGTAAGCACCTTTAATCCTGATATACGGAAATGGTCTCCACTGCCTACTGCTTGGTAGTTTCAAAACCCATCCCGCAGGGCAGGATGGTGTAGTTAAGCTTTGCTCGTGAAATGATGATTCAATGTTGCGGCGGTAAAGGAGCTGTGCTCTTTCATTCCGAGGCCACGCCCCATTTCTCAAGGCCGCATCTACTGTGTGAGTGGGCGGTGACCCCATATTTTGCGGTTTAACAAAGTGACGGGAGACTCCCAGGGGCGCAGAGGCGCAAACCTCAAAATATTGGGTCACTGCGGGGCCCGGTGGAATTTTTCTTGAGATACGGCCTTTCGAAAAGGGCCGTAGCCTCGTCCTACTAGTCCCTATGGGGCTTGAGCAAAGCCGGGTCCTCTGGGCCTCCGGCTCGTAGAGCCTACGCCTTGGAGAGCCCGGATTCTTCTTTACTTCTTACTGCCTACTCTTTTTCAATAGGGAACGTGAGTTTGGCGCCGTACCAGCCCATGGTGGTAACCATCGGAAGGAATGAGAGTACAAGCAAGACGTAGATCAGACTTGGGATCCCAAAAGAATCCAGGATACCGGGAACCTTGATTCGCCAGGCAAACACGACTATTTCGGTAGCGAGCATAGTTATGGCAAGGCATCTTTTTATGGTCACGGCCCTGAGAGGTCTTGCCATGTAATTGAGCCACCACGTGTAGAAACCAGTGATAATAGCTATGACCGTAAAAAAAATGCCGCCCGCCAAGCAGTGAAGGGCTGTCAATTCAAAGGCCTTGATCCCAGTGAGCAGATAAAGGATATTGAATACGGGCGTGCAGAACATAAAGACAATGGGAAAGTGGACGGTCATAGGATGGGGATGGCGTCTTAGCATGGGAAATTTGGCAAGGAGCCGACCCAATGCCCTTGGCACCTTAATCTCTGGAATTCCTTCCTTTTTTAAGATCCCCACTTGAGGATATCTATCAAGAACCTCTAGACCATGGGGAGCGGCCTGGAGGTCCGTGGTGAGATCTCTTCCAGCATAATGACGTTTCATATGGACGCCACCCTGCCACAACTTGCTATTGCTTACATCGATGACCTTTCCCTGGTGGACAATATGAACAGGTCTTTCATCTTTACCATCGCACTTTGCTAGCTCTTCCAGATCAAATTCCTTCATAACGGACTACCCCCAAGCTCGGATTCTAGATCAATATCCTTATTGTGATGAGGACAAGCAGGGCCAACGGATAAAAGCTGGCTCGGTTAAATAAGACCAATGAATGCCGGGGCCCCTTCGTTCTATAGAGTCGAAAAGCAGGGACAATGAGAAGATAAACGCCTACCACAAAGGAGGCAAGGATAAGAGTCAGCTCAAAACGACCCGAAGCGAGCCAAAAAAGGACTACGCCCATGATAACAGTCATGAGGAGCGAACCGAAGATAATGATGCTTGTAATATCCGGCCCAAACCGGACAGGAAGGGTCTTGGCCCCAATTCGCCTATCCACTTCCATCTCAGTCCAATCGTTGGGGACATTTTGACCCCCGATCTCCCAGAAAAAGAGCCAAAGAAAGAGGACAATCAAGAAAGAGGAGGAAGGGTGGGGTTCAACAGCAAATACAGCGGCTAAGCCCCCCGAGGTCTTGACCGCCCCACTCACGAAGCTACGCAGGTGGGTAACCCTCAACATAAGACAATAGAGTATCTCCAGAGCACAAGCCAGCGTGAATACGAGGACACAGACGGGATTCAGAAGGTAGGCCCCCATCACAGCCAAAGCGGCCCAAGCCAGAACCCACAAAAGACCCTTCCTAAAGCTTAGAGCCCCTTGTGCAATGGGGTGACGTATCGACGGGGCATCCAGATAGTCGCCCGGTTCCCCCGGATCGCCTTGTTGGAGTTTTTCTTTATCTACACGAACGTCAATCAGATCATTCAGCGCATAGACTGCCGTATAGCCTGCAAAAGCGGTCACGGTTCCTATGAAGATCACCTTCAGCGGGGGAAAATGACCCAGCCAGAGCAACGCGGCAAAGGCGGGTGTGGCTATGTCCAACAATACATGCGGGGTCCTGGAGAGGGCCAAAAAGAGCTTTAGACGGGATAGGCCGGTGATTTGGTTTTGGGCCAATACGCGCAAATACTTCGTCCTCTTGACTGTAGCTTGTTAATCAAGGCAGTTTTTGCAAAGGGTCTGGCTGTGGAGCGCCAGACAGAGACGGCAGAATTCCTATTCATCCCCCTGTTTCATCCAGTAGGGGTTCATAAGGTCTTCAAAAATGCTGATGGCGGCTTCTGTCCCCTGGCCTGTGGCCGTCACAATCTGCTTGTATCCCCCTTCCACATCCCCTGCCGAATAGATGCCCGGGATATTTGTTCGGTGGTGGGAGTCACGTTTGATATAGCCCTCCGGGGTGAGTTCCACACCGATCTTCTCTGCCACCTCCACTGCCGGGGTATAGCCTATTGCGATAAAGACGCCGTTCGTGGGGAACTCTTGGGTCTCTTTTGATTGATTGTTGTAAAGAATGACCTCTTCAACTTTTTCCTCTCCACGAATCTCTTTAACTTCCGTATTCCACATGACAGAAATGTTGTTATCCAGGATGTTCTTTGTCAGATGTTCTTGGGCCCTAAAGGAATCCCTTCTGTGAATGACCGTCACGTTTACGCCGATATGATGAAGATGTAATGCCTCGGTAACTGCGCTGTTTCCCCCGCCCACTATAATCACATTTCTGCCTTTAAACAGGGGGCCATCACAGGTGCTGCAATAACTAACCCCCCTGCCGGCCAAACGGGTCTCTCCAGGGACGCCCAGGTGCTTGTAAGTCGCCCCGGTGGCCAAAAGCACCGCTTTTGCCAAGAATTGTCTTCGGCTCGAGATAACCTTTATTGGCTCTCCAGGTTGGATGTCCATGACTTCTTCGCCCTGAAAGATATGAACATATTCCAGGGCATGGCTCACCATAAAATCAACCAGCGCCTTGCCCCCCACTGAGGTGAAACCGGGATAGTTCTCCACAACAGGAGTGGTGGCCACTTGACCTCCTAAAGCCCCTTTCTCTAAGAGGGCCGCTTTTATGCCGCTCCGAACCGCATAGATCCCAGCCGTCAGTCCCGCGGGGCCCCCGCCAACAATGACCAGATCAGTTTCAATGAGTTCTGCATCGGTATCCGGAATAAAGAGGGTCTGCTGTTCCATTTTTTCCAGGGATAGGGCGAACAGCTCTTCTGGTTGGGCTCCTTGGGCAATCAGGACCTCGTTGGCGTAGGTTTGTGGGACGCTCTGGGCAGAGTATCTATCGGCCAGATCAGGATTGCACTGGATGTCAATGATCTCAAGAGTAATCAATTCAGGTTTCTCTACAACCGTTTTCAGACCATTGACCGCCTGTTGGGGACAATATGGGCAGGTGGGGCTCACAAAGACCTTAATATCCCTTTTCGATTCGATCTTATCGAGGACTTTAAGGGCCTGATCACTGAGGCTACTGTTCTCCATACCAATTAATAAGAGGGCTTCTAAGAAGGTTCGACCTTCTTCCCCCATCGGAGCACCTAGCCAACGAATTGGATAATGTTCGGGATCAAAAAGGATAGTGGGAGATCGGTACACATCCCACTTTTTGGCAAGATCGTGATTGAGATCGTATTCTCTGAACTCAATTTTTGGAGTAATTTCCCGAAAGGCCCTAATCAGCTCTCTTGCTGCCTGATTAAAGACATCGTTATTTCCCACCTGGGTAAAGAGGTACAGGGGAATATTGCGAGGGAGCTGTTGAAAAACAATTTCCAGTTGTTCTTGAACGGTCTTGTTTAGGATGGTGTCGGGTTGATCTTTCATGATACCGATTATTTCGTTTTACAGATTTGAAAATGTTTTTAGATTACCGAAATATAGTGACTAAAGGAATATGAGTCAAGGTGATTGGGTCTGTCCGGGTGCAATTAGGGGGCGGATCGATGAGGATTCTTCCATGGGCTCAGAAGAGTTGTCACTTAGCAGATTAGTTAAGCGGCGGCTCTGTTGCCTATCTATTATTGCGGTTGCCTCACAAATAACTTGAAATTGGAAAAAATCGTAATTACTTTGTGAGGAAATTCGAATAAGGAAGCGGTTGAGGAATCCTAAATTCTATTCGAGTAAAAGGTAAAGTAATGAAGACTAGATTGGAAGAGATCAGCCCCGTAAAGAAGAAGCTGGAGATTGAAATAGAGGCTGGGGAGGTGAGTAAAAAGATAGAAGAGGCTTATCGGGAATTGAGGAAGGGTGTCAAGCTCCCTGGATTTAGGCCTGGGAAGGTCCCTCGAAAGATTCTGGAGAGACGTTTTGGAAATCAGGTGATAGATGATGTGACCAGGAGACTGGTGAATGAAACCCTGCCAAAGGCCGTGGAAGAGACCAATGCCATTCCCCTAAGCATGCCGATTATTGAAAATGAGATCCTGAAGCTGGGCCAAAATTTCAAGTACTCCGCCCTCATGGAGGTCAGGCCAGAATTTGAGCTAAAGGATTATATGGGTTTTGAGGTGGAGAAAGAGATCTTTTCTGTCGCTGACGAGGATGTGGATGCTCAATTGGAAGAGATCAGAAAGACCCATGGCCAGCTCTCCTCCGTTGAAACGGAGCGTGGCATAAAAGAGGAGGATTTTGCGGTTATAGAATATGAGGGACTTGAAGATGGCAAAGCCCTGGAAGGGATTAAAAACAGTAATTTTTTGGTCAGGGTAGGCGGTAATGATTTCCATCCAGATTTTGAAAAGGCACTGATCGGTCTCAAGAAAGGGGAGATGTCCGAGTTTAACGTGGATTTCGAGGAGGATTATTCTCAGCCCAAATTGGCTGGGAAAAACGTTAGATTCAAGGTCAAGGTGATAGACATAAAGGAGATGAACCTCCCCGAACTCAATGATGAGTTTGCCAAGAACCTTGGAGCCGATTTCAAGGACATCAATGATTTGAAGGATAAGATTCGAGAGACTCTAACAGAGCGGGAGGAGAAGAGGGTTGATCGAGAACTGAAGATGAGATTACTGAAAAAGGTGTCGGACACCGTGGATTTTGAGCTGCCAGAGAGTCTGGTGGACTCTGAGCTGAACGGGGCCATGGAGAATATTCGACAGAATCTCCTGAGATCCGGCTCCAATATGGAGAAGGCGGGTTTAAATGAAGAAAGGCTAAAAGAGGAGCTCAGGCCAGCTTCAGAGAAGCGGGTCAAAGATATGCTGGTGTTGGGAGAAATAGCGAGGGGAAACGATCTCAACATCACTGAAGCGGATTTATCGGCAGGCTTCAAGGAGTTGGCCCTGAGTACAGGGCAAGACCCTGAAGCCCTGCGCCAATACTATGAGGCCAACAACCTTAGGGAGTCATTCAGACAGCAGCTCCTGGAGGAAAAGACCTTGAATTATCTAGTTAAAGGTGCTAACATCACGGAGGTTGAAACGGATAAAATCAAACGTGAACAGGAATGAAAAAAACCCACTGAGGCCCTTCCAATAAAGAGCAAATATCACCCGGAACAGAATTAGGAAGAGAACAAGAAAATGCTTATACCAATTGTGGTTGAACAATCGAGTCGCGGTGAGCGTGCTTACGATATCTATTCGCGCCTTTTAAAAGATCGAATCATTTTCCTGGGGGATATGGTGCAGGATCCTATGGCCAATACGATCATTGCCCAGATGCTATTTCTCGAATCTGAAGACCCCGACAAAGAAGTGAATCTTTACATAAACTCCCCTGGGGGTTCTGTCACGGCGGGCCTGGCCATATATGATACGATGCAGTATATCAGGCCTGATGTGGCCACCATCTGCATGGGCCAATCCACGAGTATGGCGGCCCTTCTGCTGGCAGCTGGGACTGAGGGGAAGAGGTATGCATTACCACATGCTAGGATTATGATTCATCAGCCATTGGGTGGCGTACAGGGACAGGCCACCGATATCGACATCCAGGCTAAGGAGATATTGAAAATCAAGGAGACCATTCATCAAATTCTTGCAAGACATACGGGACAGTCCCTTGAAAGGATCCGTCAGGACACGGAGCGTGATTTTTTTATGAGCGGTGAAGAAGCCTTAGAATACGGGATTGTGGATAAGATCATCGAAAAACGGGAAATCCAAGAGGAATCGAAGGAATAGGGGAAGGATCACATGCAAAGAAAAGACGATGCCAATGATGAACTGTTGTGCTCCTTTTGCGGTAAGAGCCAAGATGAAGTGAAAAAGCTCATCGCTGGACCATCCGTGTATATCTGCGATGAGTGCATTCAGCTTTGCAATGAAATCATTGCTGAGGAATATGGTCAAGAGGCTGAGACGGAAGGGGCGGAACTCTTACCCAAGCCCTATGAGATTAAAGAGTTGCTGGATGAATATGTCATAGAGCAGGAAAGGCCGAAGAAGGTATTATCAGTGGCCGTGCATAACCACTATAAACGAATTGGCGCCAAAATCGATATGGAGGGTGTGGAGATTCAGAAAAGCAATATCCTTTTGATCGGG
>JASFEQ010000023.1:0-22578 GCA_050124735.1 Desulfobacteraceae bacterium
ATGGGTGTTTAATGTTCATGCTCTTAAGAAAGGAGATCATAAGTGCGAGAGAGTTCATATGAGGATCTGGACAAGATGTTCAATGCGGAAGGTTTTGCGGTCATTGGGGCATCTTCGGTACGAGGAAAGGCTGGCAATCAGATCATCGAGTATGCCCTAGAAATGGACTACAAAGGGACTATTTATCCAATCAACCCCACTTCCGAGACCATCTTGGGTCTAAAATGCTACGAAAATATCCGTGATGTTCCTGGCCAGGTGGATGTGGTGGTCGTGGTACTGCCAGCACCTGCCTGTTTGGAGGCAGCCAAAGAGATTGTTGAACGAAGGAAAGTGAAGGGAGACGTGACAGGCGTTGTTGTGGTTTCCGCCGGTTTCAGCGAGCATAGCCCCGAAGGCGAGCAGAGGGAAAAGGAACTGCTTGAGATTTTGTCTCCCCATGGTATCAGGCTTGTGGGACCCAACTGCCAGGGTATTCTTGACACGTACTCTGGAGTCAACACCTCTTTCGATGTGGGAGGTTACCCTAAAGGTGGGGTATCAGTGGTTGCTCAGAGCGGTGCCTTTTCCGCATCATACTTGGAGTGGGCACATCCCCTGAACTTGGTGGGTTTGAGTAAATTCGTATCATTGGGAAACATGGCGGATATCGATGTCATAGAATTTCTCAAGTACTTGGAAAAGGATGAAAGAACCAGAGTGATTTCACTCTACCTGGAAGGGACCCCTAAAGCAAGGGAATTGATCGAAACGGCTGCCGAGGTATCCAAAACCAAGCCGATCGTTGTCATGAAGACGGGAAAGACACATCTCGGCTCTCAGGCAGCTATAACCCACACGGGTTCTATTGCTGGAAGCGACGAGATTTATGATGGCGTCTTTAGACAGGCAGGCGTAATCCGGGCGTCAACCATGTCGGAGTTCTACGATACCTGTCGAGCCTTTGGCAAGCTCCCTCTGCCCAAAGGGAATCGAATCTACATACTAACCGTGGTGGGTGGCCCAGGCACCATCTGCCTGGACGAATTGTCTGTCAAGAAAGAGATCCAGATAGCGCGGCTCTCAGAGAAAACCAAGCGCGATTTAAAGGAGGTCCTGGCATTCACCGCCTCTGTAGAGAGACCAGTGGGCTACACAGACATGACCGGCGCGGTAAGTGAGGCGTTGCATCAGGACGTCATCAAAATGGTGTTAAGTGATGAGAATGTGGACGGCGTCATATACCTGACCACACCACCCGCTTTCTTGGATCAAAGGGGGCTGGCTGAAAATATCGTGGCCGCTTATAAGTCTTTTCCTGAGGAAGAGAGGAAACCCCTTCTTTCCGTCATAGGCTACGGTTACGCTGTTGCAGAGTGTCGCAAAATCATGGAGGCCAACGATTTACCCACGTTAGAATATGCAGACATCGCCGCTCAGGTGATGACCAACATGGTCCGTTACGTGGAGTATAAAAATCGGTTTCATAAGTAATATATTGAAGAGGATAAGAGGGGTTGAATGATGAAAAGCAAGGAGATCATTGATAAGAATCTTTCGGAAGGAAGAGAATATATCCCTGAATTTGAGGCCTATGCCATTTGCGAAGAGTTCGGTATTCCTTACCCAGGCTACCAATTCGTCAGGACGATGGAAGAGGGCAAAAAAGCGGCGGAGGCATTAGGGTATCCAGTCGTACTCAAGATTGTATCACCTGGTGTCATACACAAATCAGACGTGGGCGGCGTTATTGTGGGCATAGAATCAAAGGCGGCCTTCACTGCCGCCTATGAAGAGCTTATTCAAAACGTGAATGAAAAGGCCGGGAAGGTGACCATCGATGGCGTATTGGTCCAGAAAGCCATGCCCAAAGGTGTGGAGGTGGCAACCGGAGGGCTGAGGAATGAGCAGTTCGGGCCTGTGGTGATGTTTGGCTCAGGAGGCATATTGATTGAAGTCTTTAAGGATGTGGCTTTTCGACTGGCCCCCCTGGACAAAGCAGAGGCCAAACGACAGATAGAAGATACCAAGGCATCCGAGATCCTCAAAGGCGTGAGAGGCGCCGCTCCATCTGACATGGATGCTGTAGCAGAGTTGATCGTTAATACCGGAAGAATGGTCTCGGAGCTTTCTGAAATAGACGAAATCGACTTCAACCCTGTCATGGCCTACCCCACTGGGTGCTGTGTCGTTGATGCAAGGATTATCGTCAAAAAACGGGTTTGAGGAAGGGTGGATATCGAGAACAGAAAGGATGGTGAAAAATGAAACCGGCTCCATTTGAATACTTTGCTCCCACCTCACTGGATGAGGCGATAACTCTTTTGGAGGCGCATGGGGAAGACGCAAAAGTGATTGCGGGTGGACAAAGTTTGATCCCCTTGATGAATATGCGATTGGCTACCCCGAAATATCTGATCGACATTAATAGAATTGAGGGACTGGACCAGGTCAGGGAGGTTGATGGCCATCTGGAGATCGGGGCCCTGAACCGACACTCTATGATCGCATCTTCAGAGTTGATTCAAAAAAAGTGCCCTCTTCTGGCCGAAGCCGTCAACCATGTGGCACACCGGCAGGTTCGGTATAGGGGCACTTTCGGAGGGAGCGTCGCACACGCCGATCCTGCTGCTGAATTTCCCACCGTGGTCACCGCACTTGATGGGCAGATAAAGCTGGTGGGCCCGGATGGTGCGCGTTGGGTAAAACCGGAAGAGTTCTTTATGGGATATCTTATGACAACGATGGAACCCGACGAAATTTTGACCGAAATAAGGGTTCCCGTTACTCCCGTTGGCTCGGGCTTTAGCGTGTATGAGTTTGCCAGAAAGCAGAACTATTTCGCTATAGCCGGCGCCGTCTGTCTTCTTTCAGCAGAGGGTGATAGGGTGAAACAGGTGGCGCTGGGACTTCTGGGCGTCTCCCCCGCCCCGGTAAAACCGCGTGAGGCCGAAGACCTGCTCCGTGGGAATGTTTTTAGTGACAAACGGGTCGAGGAAGTGGCCAAATCTGTCATGGAATCTGTAGAGCCTGATTCGGATCTCCACGCCTCTGAAGACTATCGCCGGGAGATGGCCGGTGTTGTCACCAAGCGGGCGTTACGGGATGCATTTTCAATGGCGATTAAGGGAGGTTAAGGTTAGTCATGGAACCACTGGGAAATAACAGCAGACACTCCGTTCAACTCAAAGTGAATGGAATCAATTATCAATTGGAAGTGGAGGCCAGAAGGCTCCTGGTCGATGTCCTTCGTCATGATCTGGGTCTGACGGGCACCCATGTGGGTTGTGAACAGGGCGTATGCGGGAGTTGCACCGTTATGCTGAATGGACAGGCAATCAACAGTTGTCTCATGTTTGCGGTTCAGGCAAATGGGACAGAAATTAAGACGGTGGAGGGCCTGGCACAAGGTCATGAACTGCATCCTTTGCAGAAGGCCTTCAAAGAGCAACATGCCTTGCAGTGCGGCTTCTGTTCTCCGGGTGTATTGTTGAATAGTCTGGATCTGCTCCAGAAAAATCCTCAGCCCGATGAGGCTGAGATTAAAGAGGGGATATCAGGAAATATGTGCCGTTGTGGAGGATACGATAACATCGTAAAAGCGATCCAAGAGGCTGCTTCAGAGTTGGCCAGGAAGAATGCCGACTGACGGGATGCGTTCGAACCTTTTCTGGCTACTGGATAGAAAGGAATTTTCGAGATGGAAGAGACAGATCGTTGGGTATCAAAAAGTATTGAGAGATTGGAGGATGATAGGCTTCTCCGGGGTCGTGGGCAGTTCATCGATGACCTGAAGCCATTTCCAAATATGTATCATGCAGCCATACTCAGAAGCCCTCACGCCCATGCCCACATAAAGAATATCGATGTGGAAAAGGCCCTCTCCATGCCGGAGGTGATATCTGTATTGACAGGACAGGACGTGGCCGAGTTGTCGAGACCCTTTATTGTCACCGGACCGAAGGACATGGAATATTACTCTTGCGCCATAGCTAAGGTCCGTTATGTGGGTGAGCCAGTTGCTGTGGTCGTGGCAAAAGACCGCTATTCAGCCGAAGACGCCCTTGGACTCATTGATGTGGAATACGAACCGCTGGCTGCGGTGGTGGATCCGGAGAAGGCTCTACTGCCCGATGCCCCTGTGCTCCACGAACAACAGGGTAATAATTTAGTTATGGATCGGGTTTACACCTATGGTGATGTGGACGGGGCATTTGCCAAGGCCGATGTGGTGGTCAAGGAGCGTCTGCTTTTTCCCAAGTATGCATCCTACCCCAACGAGACATATGGCGTGATAGCCAATTATGACGCGGATTCCGACCGGATCACCGCGTACTGTAATTTCCATGGTCCTTACTCCATGCACCCCGTGATGGCCATGGCGCTCAATACGCCTGCAAACAAGCTGCGCATCATTGTCCCTCCGGACGTGGGCTCCTCCTTTGGCGTCAAGATCACTAGCTACCCCTATGTGGTCCTTATCTGCTTGGCGGCCAAAAAGGCGGGTGTTCCCGTCAAATGGACAGAGGACAGAATGGAGAGTCTGATGGCCAGTTCCAGCACGGTGGACCGCGTCGCCTATGTAAGTATGGCGGCCAAGAAAGACGGCACATTTATCGGACTGGATATGGATGTGCTGGATAACGTGGGGGCCTACATAAGGGCCCCTGAACCCGGGTGCGTGCTCAGATATCTGGGCAATCTGACAGGCCCTTACCAGATCGACGCCGCGCGGATGAAGGCCCGCATTGCGGTCACCAATAAATCCTTAACAGGACCCATCCGGGGATATGCCTGCCAACACCTCTACTTTGGTATTGAGAGGGTCGTGGATCGGTTGGCCAAAACACTCCATATGGATCCGGCAGAAATAAGGCGAAAAAACCTGATCATGCCGGACCAATTCCCTTATAAGACGCTGAGCGGTGGTGTGTATGATGCGGGAGACTATCCTACAGCCTTTGAAAAGCTTCTGGAGATGGGCGGTTACGAAGCGCTGCTTAAGGAGCGCGAAAAGGCTCGCAAAGAGGGAAGACTCTTTGGAATCGGTCTGGCGCTGGGAGTTGATCCCTCGGGATCCAATATGGGCTACATGCAGATGGCACTACCTGCTGCGGCCAGAAAAAGGCCCATGTCCGGTTCTGCCCAGGCGACGACTATCCAGATGGATCACGGGGGTGCTGTGACGGTTGAGCTGAGCACAGTATGTCACGGTCAAGGTCACGAGACTGTCGTCGCACAAGTGGTCGCGGATGAACTGGGAGTCTCCCCGTACAGTATAAACGTGGTGGGCGGGATGGATACCAGTTTGCGGTCCTGGACCATATCAACGGGAACCTACTCGAGCCGCTTTGCTACCGTGAGCGCTTCTTCCGCGGCACTGGCGGCACGAAAACTCTTGGAAAAGATGCGTACGATTGCAGCCCACCTGCTGGATGCAGAGCCAGAGGATATTGTAAAAGAAAAAGAGTCATTCGCTTTAAAGGGGACGGAAAAGCGATTACCCTTCAGGGCCATAGCAGCGGCAGCCCACTGGGATACACAGGCCCTTCCTGAGGGCATGGAACCCGGTCTTTCAGCCACATATTTCTTCGGGGCCACGCCTGCCACAAGAGGTGAAGGAGATCAGATCAATTCTTCGGTGGCTTACGGGTTTGGGGCTGATCTGGCCGTGGTGGAAGTTGATCCGGAAACCTTTCAGGTCAACATACTCGGCTATTACTCGGTGCATGACGCCGGGACCATTCTGCATCCCGCCATTGTGGAAACTCAGGTTAAAGGGGCTGCCCTCCATGGTATTGGAGCAGCCCTATATGAAGAGCTCATGTATGACGAGAATGGCCAGTTCTTAAATAGCACTTACGCGGATTATATCTGCCCCGGCGTGAATGAAACACCCAAGATGGTGACGGATCACGTGGAGACCCCCTCACCTCTCAATGTTCTCGGATCGAAGGGTATTGGTGAGGCAAGCAGTCAAACGGCCCCTGTGGTCATTGCCAATGCTGTTGAGGATGCCTTGGAGCCTCTGGGAATGAAAATAGACCGTCTCCCCCTCTCACCCCATTTTCTTTGGAGCCTGAAGGCATCGAAAGATTCATAGGTTAGTTTACCATATAAACCACTGTTGTTTGGAGACTGTATGAGTGATTTATACAAAGAGAAGTTTACGGTTAATGGGAAGAACATCATTTTTTTAAGGGACAGAAAACCCATAGAGAACAGGTCTGTCAGCGGTGAGCAGGAGGATCTGAAACTGTTGATGTACGATGTGACGGATCCCAGTCTTGTCCCATCAAATTACGACAAACCGGACGGGACACCCATGACCCTAATGGAAGGTGAAGGGATCAGAGTGGACCTTTCCAAGAGGACCGTTGAGGAGATGTCATTCTGGCATCGAAGCGCCGACTTTGATGAATTGATCATCTGTTTTCAAGGTTCCATCACCTGGGAGACGGACCTGGGCGAGGTGGAGATGCAGCCCGGGCAGATGCTTCTCATCCCCAGAGGGATTGCCCATCGCTCCAAACCTGGAAAGTCTGGAGATATCAATATCATCATCGAAATCAAGATATGGTCTCCCTTGGCAGAGGTCATCTCCGGGTTTGACGGTTCAAGAAAAGATTAAGAACCGACAAAACCCCATGAAGGGTGGGAAATTGGAAAATATAAATATGTTACTGAGAAATGCCGATTGGTTAATCACGATGAACCAGGAGCGGACCATCTTTCAAGACGGAGCGGTTGCCATTCGCCAGGACCGTATCGTGGAAGTGGGAAAGACGGAGGCGCTTGCCAAAAGATATGAAGCTTCTGAAGAGATCGATTGCACCGATAAAGTAGTCCTCCCTGGTATGATCGATTCTCATGTGCACTCGGCCTTTCAGATGAGCCGAGGGCTTGCCGATGAGGTTGGAGAGCAGGCGTTCCTCTTTGAGCGTATGTACCCCTATGAAGGCTGCATGGACGAAAAAGATACCTATTGGAGTGCCACCCTATGCGCGCTGGAGCTCCTTAAACATGGCGTCACCTGTTTCATCGATCCTGGGAACTACGAGATCGATCAGACGGCCAAAGCCGTTGAAAAGGCCGGGATGCGCTGCGCCCTTTCCAAGAGCAGTCTAGATATCGCCAAGTCCGGCCTTGGGGGGCTTCCTGACAAATTCATTGAAACGACGGATCAGGCCTTGGAAAAAAGTGAGGGTTTGGCGGAGAGATGGCACAACAAGGCCGATGGGCGAATCAAGGTCTTTTTCTCCTTTAGGGGATTGAATAATTCTACAGACCCACTGATAACCGGTATGAAGAAATTGGCAGACAAATATAATACGGGCGTACAGACCCATTGCGCCTTTGCCCAAAAGACCCGCGATGTTTCACTGGCCCAGCACGGAATCACTGAAGTGGAAAGGCTTTATAAGCTGGGCGTACTGGATCGCAATCTAGTCTTGAGTCATTTGGGCTGGCTTTCGGCCAGGGAACTGATTCTTCTGAAAGAGAATGATGTAAAAGGTGTTGCCTGCCCAAGCTCGAGTGTTCACAATGGGTACGGGAATCTGCTGATGGGGACAATACCTCTCCTTATGGAGATGGGGGTACCCATGGGGATAGGCTCTGATCATGCCTCTTCAGGAATCATAGACATCTGCCAGGAGATACGGGTTGTTGGAACGGTGCTAAAGGAGATCCGCCTCGATCCCAAGATTATGGGTCCAGAAAAGGTTTTAGAGATGGCGACTGTGAATGGTGCCAAGTGTGCCCTGTGGGATGAGGAAATCGGGTCTCTGGAACCGGGCAAGAAGGCCGACATCACCATTTTCGACACCCAGAGGCCGGAATGGCAACCCCTCTACGCAAACCCTTTGGTCAACTTGGTGTACAGCGCTACGGGGAGCAGCGTGGACACGGTGCTTGTGGATGGAAAGATCTTGGTGCAAGGGGGCCGGGCACTGAGCATCGATGAGGAGGGAGTGTACAAAGAAGTAAAACGACTAAAAAAAGGAATATTAGAGAAGACAGGCCTTATAGAGAAAATTAAACCCAAATGGCCCATCACCTAGCTAGCGATGAAAAGCAATACGCCGTCATTAGAGCGCTGTCCCGCATATTCGACTGCGAGGGTCTCCTGAAACAATTCTTCGTTTTGGACTTTACAGGGTCGTCATTAGCAAAATTGCAGAGCCTGATGTCCATGCCCCAGCCCAAGAAACCGAATGACCGAAAATTCTTTGTAGCAAAGAGAGATTGTCTCGTAGGTCAGGACTTTCTAGATAAGCCCTGGACCTATTGGAGCCGTTCGATGGCCTCAAGGTGGAGATTGACGAAGAGCGGGAGCCGGGGGGCATCATTTTGGATCGGCCACCGCTCAACATCATGAGATGGTCGAGCTCAAATCTATAAGGAAGATAACTTGAAAGCAGAAGCTGTTTTAACGGGAGACCATTTCATTAACGGTGATGAGGCTTCTGCCGAGGGAGCCATCGCGTCGGGGTGTCGCTTCTTCGCGGGGTATCCCATCACTCCGGCCACAGAGGTGGCGGAGAGAATGGCGCAGCGTCTCCCTGCGGTGGGTGGTATCTTCATCCAGATGGAGGATGAAATCGCATCCATGGCCGCTGTGCTTGGTGCGGCTTGGGGAGGGGCAAAGGCGATGACATCCACTTCTGGGCCGGGTTTTAGCCTGATGATGGAAAACATTGGACTGGGAATCATCACTGAGACGCCCTGTGTCATCGTCAATATTCAGAGGGGCGGACCATCTACCGGCCTTCCTACCCTTTGTGGCCAGGGGGACATGATGCAGGCCCGGTGGGGTTCCCACGGGCATTACGAAATTATCGCTATCAGCCCCAGTTCTCCACAAGAAATGTTCGACTTCACCATCAGGGCCTTTAATCTTGCAGAGACCTTTCGCATCCCGGTTCTTGTCATGGCCGATGAAGTGGTGGGCCACACCGTGGAACGCGTCACCATCCCCCCTGCCAAAGAGATCAAGGTAGTCAACCGCCTCAAACCCACGGCGCCGCCTGAAACCTACCTCCCTTACAAGACCGATAATTCTCTTATCCCTGTCCTACCCGATGCAGGGGATGGATATAGAATCCACGTCACAGGGCTCACCCATGATGAAAGAGGATATCCCATGACAGATGCGGAAAATCAGGAAAAGATGGTGACGCGCCTGATCCAAAAGATCCGAAAAAACAGGGATCAGATCATCGATTATGAGACTCAGTCTCTGGATGGAGCCAAGATTGTCCTTGTGACCTATGGTTCTTCTGTAAGGCCAACTCTGAGGGCCATGCGCAGCTTGCGAGAAGATGGTGTCAAGGTGGGCCTCCTCAAGCTGAACACGGTTTGGCCATTTGCGGAGGATTTGATCCGCAAATTGGCGAAAAAGGTGGATGCCTTCGTGGTTCCAGAGGTGAACTTTGGCCAGATCGCCCTTGAAGTGGAACGATGTTCTGGAGGTCAAGCCCTCACCAAGTCCGTTCCTCATGCTGGGGGAGGTATCCACAATCCTAAGCAGATCGTGAAGGGCGTGGAGATGATATTGCGCGGACTCGAAAGGAAGAGAAAGAGACGATGACTCAGGAAGAGAAAGAGGGCCTATACAGACATCCAAAGGATGACCTCCTAAGGGAAGACCGTATACCCCATATTTGGTGTGCGGGATGTGGTATTGGTAGTGCCTTTTCGGCCTGCATCACAGCCCTTCAGAAGGCAGAGATGGAGTATGACAGATTCTCTATTGTCTCGGGTATCGGATGTTCAGGGAGGGGGGCAGGATATCTCAAGATCGACTCCTTTCACACCACACATGGAAGGGCCATTCCTTTTGCAACAGGGCTGAAATTGGCCAAGCCCGAGTTGAACGTCTTTGTCTTCAGCGGCGAAGGAGACCTCTTCGCCATTGGTGGCAATCACTTTATCCATGCCGCTCGAAGAAATGTGGACCTTACGGTTATCTGTGTGAACAACATGAACTATGGAATGACCGGGGGACAGGTCTCTGCAAATACGCCAATCGGTGCAAAGACAACCACGACCCCTTATGGAAACCCAGAAATCCCCTTGAACCTCCCTTCTCTGGCCGCCGCCTGCGGGGCCGTTTATGTGGCCCGGTGGCTCTCTCTGGATGTGAGACGGCTTACACAATCCATTCAAGAAGCCCTCATGAAACCTGGATTTTCCTTTGTAGAGGTGATCGGTCCGTGTCCCATCGCTTTTGGACGAAGAAATCGTCTGGGCAATCCTCTGGAGATGACCAAGTTGTACAATGAAAACAGTGTGATCAAAAACAACGTGCATCCGGATGAAACGGTTATAGAAGAAGGGAAAAAGATGGTCCTTGGAAAGTTTGTGGACATCCAGCGACCCACTTTTCTGGAAATGCTCCCTGAGATCTCCAACGCAGGGGGCACCATATGGCCTGATAAAGGAATAGTGACGGAAAGCAGGGACGGTTAAGGGAGGAGGGGCGATGGCTAAGAAAAGCGAATACCATGAGATCATCATCACAGGGTTCGGAGGACAAGGGATTATCTTAGCCGGCAATATCCTGGGGAAGTCTGCCACACTCTTTGAGAAAAAGAATGCGACCCTCATCCAATCGTATGGCCCGGAGGCCCGGGGGGGTTCATGTGTCGCGCAGGTGGTGGTCTCTGAAGAGAACATCGAGTACCCCTATGTGGAAAACCCCAATGTTTTGATCTGTATGTCCCAAGAGGGTTTTGACAAGAACATCTCAAAGCTGATCAGAGGAGGGGCACTCTTCACGGATTCTGGGCTTGTAGAGACCGAAAAGAAAAGAATCCCCAAGGGTGCCAAAGCCCATTCCATTCCGGCCACCCGTTTCGCAGAAGAGATGGGGGTAAAGATGATGGCCAATATCATTATGCTGGGGTTTATGACGGCTGTCACAAAACTCATCTCTTACGATGCACTCAAAAAGGCAGTCGCCACTTCGGTGCCAAATGGCACGGAAGAGAAGAACATGGCCGGCCTGGAGAGGGGATACCAGTACGGAATGGATCTGAAGCCCAAGAGGGCTTAGTGCGCGGAGCAAACTCTGCATGACCTTGGATAAAGGCATTCTCATTATTGGAGCGACGCCACAGGGACTACAGGCAGCACTGACCTTGGCTCAGTTTGGCAGGAAAGTAACCTTAATCGATAGGGCCTCAGAAATTGACAAAGCACCTAGACGTTGGCGTGACAAGGGTAAGCGGTGGTATCGATATCTCCTCACGCAATCCTCCTATCACCCGCTCATAGAATTACGCACTGAAACGGAAATCGAGGAATTAGAAGATGGAAAAAATGGGGTCCGAGTAAGGCTGCTTCAGAGACCCCTCTGGGTCCTTCCCGATTTGTGTGTTGATTGTGAAAAGTGCCTTCTCGCCTGTCCTGTGGATCTATCAAGTGGGGGGAAGCCCCTGTTCCAGCTAACATTCCCCTCCACCATGGCTATCGACAAGCGGAAGGAGGCCCCGTGTCGATCAGCCTGCCCCATTGACATGAACCCCCAAGGTTATGTGGCCCTCATCACGCAGGGAAGATTTGAGGAAGCTTATGATCTCATTAGAGACAAGAACCCACTCCCTGGGATCTGCGGCCGGATTTGCCACCATCCCTGCGAGACGGACTGTCGGCGCCAGGAGATTGATGAGCCCATTGCCATCTGTGCCTTGAAGCGGTTTGCCGTAGAGGAAGCGAAGAAGAAACGAAAAAATGCTAGCCTTGCTGGCGCATCCCTCCCCAAAGGACCGCGAGTCGCCATCATCGGATCAGGACCCGCTGGACTCACGGCCGCACACGATCTGGCGAAGGCCGGTTTTCTTCCCACGATCATAGAAGCTGAAGACAAACCTGGAGGCCTCATGAGGCAGGCCATTGCGCCTTTTCGGCTACCCAGGGAGATCCTTGAAGCGGAGATTGCTGAGATCTTGGGCTTGGGTATTGAATTAAGGCTTAACACCCCCATCCACTCTTTGAAGGAACTCAAAAAACTGAAGGCTCAGGGCTTCAAAGCCATATTGCTTGCCACTGGCGCTTCAAGAGATCTGCCGCTGAACATACCCGGCGAGGATCTGGAACGCGTTTATGGATGCGTCTCCTTCTTAAAACGGCTGTGGAATGGGTCAGTGCCTGGCGCATTAGGAAGGGTTGTGGTTATCGGTGGTGGTAATGCGGCTGTGGAGGCAGCGCGAGCGGCTCTTCGCTCAGGAGCAAAAGCCGTCTCTCTGGTCTGCCTCGAAAAAAGAGGGGAGATGCCTGCATGGGATTTTGAAATAGAAGAAGCCCTCAAAGAGGGTGTGAAAATCATTAACGGCCTCGGGCCTAAGCGGTTTGTCAATAAAGATAGAAGACTATCTGCCATAGAATTCAAACGATGCACCGCCGTATTTGACAAAACAGGGCTCTTCAATCCCCAGTATGATGAGACGACGCTCACCACCATCGAGGCTGACACGGCCATTGTGGCCATCGGGCAGGCCCCTGGTATTTCTTTTATTCAAAAGGAGGCTGATCCATCCCGTGGGAAAAAAAGGAATCTAAGGGGAGCAGATTCAGACCAAATAAAGATGGCGAGAAACGGGGAAACTGATTTTCCTGGGACTTACGTTTCTGGCGATATGGTATCCGGCCCGTCCACTGTGGTGGAGGCCATGGCGTCTGGACGCAGGGCGGCCCAGGTGATTATTCGCTTCCTTCAACCTGGCGAGGAGGCCATTATGGCAGATGTATCCGAGTCCTCGCAAGGAGAATATCAGCCCATTCCGGAAGGGATGCCCAAGCAGAGGCGAAGACCTCTCCCTCATCGAACAGTCTCTGAGCGGATAAAGGACAATGGTGAAGTGGTGGGGCCCTTCTCTGTGAAAGAAGCCATAAAGGAGGCCTCCAGGTGTCTTCAGTGTGGGGTCTGCAGTGAGTGTCTTCGATGCCAGGAGGCATGTGAATTAGGTGCCATTCGCCATGACAGGACCTCGACGCTGGAGACTCTTTATTTTGATCGAGTGATTGTGGCAGATGGCGCCCAGATGGGCAGAAAGCCGGAATCTTCCCACCTTGTTTCCATACCCCACTTTGGCAAGAGCACCTCCTGGGCTAAGGCTATGCTGGCTGGACGCGTCGCAGCTATGGACGCTCTGTCTGGGGCTCCCCTTGTGAAGCTACAGCCTGCCCCTAGAGTTGCCCTTGGTGACGGAGAGATGAGGGTTGGTATCTTTATCTGTTCTTGCAATGGAACCTTAGCCGAGAATGGCCAATTGGAGCAGATGATACGCCCTCTTAAAAAAGTTTCAGGTGTGGCACACGTGGAGGTCTTGCTTTCTGCCTGCCATCCAGAGAAAGGCTGCCGAATTGAAGATGCCATTCATGAGAAAGAACTAAATGGGGCCCTCATTGCTTCTTGCACCTGCTGCCATCTGGATTTCGTCTGCGAATCCTGCAACGACCAGCGGATCAGACTGAAACACCGGCTCTTTAGGGAAAAGGGCTACGATCCAAAAGATATGGCCTTTATCAACATCAAGGAGACCTGCTTGCTTCCCTTCAAAGATCATTCCGAGAGGGGAATGAATCTGGCCACCGGACTGATCAGATCCGGACTGTGGCAACTGAGGGAAAATCGGGAAATCTCTCTCAGTAAGAAGGAAACTATCCCTCAGGCACTCATCTTGGGTGCAACGGAAGCCGGGCTTGCGGCGGCCAAAGGCCTCAGGCAGCAGATCTCTTCAGTCACGATGATTGATGACCGAAAAGTGGATAAGAAAACCCGATTGGAACTCCAAGAAAATGGGATCCATGTCATCTGCCCGGTCAGGCCAGTTCAGCTTGAAGGCCAAAAGGGAGAATTCACCCTGGTCTTGGAGAACAAAGCGTCTGAGGGAAATTCTTCCTTTCAGAAAATGGCGGCAGGAATCGTCATTCTGGGGCGAAACGAATTCAAAGGAATCCCCTACCAAAGAGACCCTTTTGTAAGGGATCTGCATAACAAGGGCATAACAAGGGCATTCGCTACCTTGGAGACCAGTATCCCGGGTGTCTATATGGCCTCCTGGTCTCAAGTTCGTAAGGTCCCCGATGAAATTCTTGGAAAGGCGGCCGCTAGTGAAGGGTTAGAGGCAATCCTTCGGAAAGGGGAATCTTTTGATGATCTTGTGGCTTATGTGGATCCTGCGCTTTGCCGAGGTTGCGGCAGATGTGCGGATATCTGCCCCGAGGGCGCAGCCCATCTGGAGGAGATATCAAGGGGGGTGGCCGCCTCATGGATTAATCCGGAGGTGTGCACGCGTTGCGGAAATTGCATGGCAGAATGCCCTACAGGGGCCATCTTCATGCCCGAAGCTGATCAGGAATATTTTCAAAGGGTCATAGATGTCTTCCTTTGATAATAACAAGGGCCCCGTGTTGGCATTTTTTTGCAATTGGGCGCCCTATCGATGTCTCTTGGATCTGGGTAAGTCCGGGCGCTCTCTTCCCTATCCCATTCATCCTATTAAGGTCATGTGTGCGGGACGCATGGACCCCTCGATACTCCTCTATGCCTTTGAGAAGGGGGTGGAAGGGGTGATGGTTCTTGGCTGTAAAGACAAAGAATGTCGGTATGGCCCAGGCCCCCAGCAGACGAAAAAAATGGAGGAGCGTATGAGGGGACTCATGGGTGTCCTGGGATTGGAGCCCGAGCGGTTCTCTGCGATGAATTATAAGCCTAATGATACTGAGAGGCTCTTTGTGGACATGAACTCTTTTGTCAAGAAGATTGACAAGCTACAAAAATCGCCTTTAGTTGCGTAGTTGCTGTAGGAACATTAAATGGTTTACATCACCGCAAAGACGCTGAGGACGCAAAGAATGATGTTTTATCCCTTGCCGGTGATAGGCCGGCAAGGGATAAGCTTCTGCGCATAAACGTGTGCTTCGTTTTTTCCGGGATAGGCGTCTCATTCGTGTTGTGGACGGATAAACGATATGGACGAGACAAAGTGTTCTAATTATTAGCGCCGCAGGCCTGAGTATTTTTTCTTTTCGCCCTCTCAGCGAAAAGAAAAAAATATTTCGCTCTGCGCCCTCTGAGTCTCGAGGGAGCGAAGCAACCGGGCGGTGAAATAGGTAAGCAAACGAGGATAATATTTGGAACCGACAAAGGCCCTAAACCGTCTCATCGAGGAATTTCAGGTCTTTCATTGCGTGGAATGCGGAAAGTGCACAGGGGCCTGCCCTTTGGCTCAGGTCGACCTGGAATTCTCTCCGCGCCTCGTGGCCAAACATGTCATTGAAGAAGGGATAAATTCCCCCTACGTTCGCGAAAAAACCTGGTTTTGTCTTACCTGCGGTCTCTGCCACGAACGCTGCCCTATCGGGATCCCTTTTGCCCACTTCATTCGGGCAATACGGCACCTTTATGCAAGGGAGCCCTACAGAGGGCACCTGAGTCATGGGGGTGGTCTGCAGAGTTTGATGCGCATGCAGGCAGCCCCAAACTTAAAGCAGAATCGTTTGGACTGGGTCACGCCCGAGCTCAGAGTATCCACAGAGGGAGAAATCCTTTACTTTGTGGGCTGCCTTCCCTATTTCGAAATCTTCTTCTCTGATCTGGATGTGAACCTAAAGAAGATCGCCGCTGATACGGTGAGAATCCTCAACAGCCTGGGGATCGAGCCGGTGGTCCTGTCAGAAGAAAGGTGTTGCGGACATGACCTCATCTGGACGGGAGATGAGGAGACTTTTGACAGACTGCGTCAACTCAATTTGGAATCCTTTCACAAGGCGGGCATCAAAACCATCATCACAGCCTGTGGAGAGTGCAGCTATGTGCTGAAACAATTATATCCAGATTCTATAGATCCCTTTCCTTTTGAGGTGATGCACCTGAGTGAGTTTCTGCAAAAAACCGATTTTCCTATAGAAAAAAAACGAGACCGGGTCGTCACTTATCAGGACCCTTGCCGTCTCGGGCGTTTTCAAGGGGTTTACGATGCCCCGCGGCAACTCCTTGGATCAATCCTGGAGCTTCGAGAGATGCGCCATTTTTCAGTCGGGGCCTGGT
Organism: Desulfobacteraceae bacterium; assembly: GCA_050124735.1. Classification (GTDB taxonomy): domain Bacteria; phylum Desulfobacterota; class DSM-4660; order Desulfatiglandales; family HGW-15; genus JASFEQ01. The sequence continues at coordinate 16,037 of JASFEQ010000023.1, forward strand.
GTTGTGGGAATTCGGCCTGGCTTGGATGTGATCGCTACAGCAAACAGATGCAGGTGGAACGCCTGCTAGAGGCCCATGGGACCCAAAGCGATACGCTCATCACGGCCTGTCCCAAATGCCAGGTGCATTTGACCTGCGCCATGAGAGATGTGAACCGTCTTCAGGATCTTTACATGGAGATCAAGGACCTTTCTTCTGTCATTGCAGAATCATTGGAAGGAGACAACGGGGCATAATTTCCCTACTAAGTTTGTTCACGAACTAAGGGGCTTTAAAGCTATCTCATGTTCTTAGGTTAGCATCAAACAATGCCGCATTAAAATTCGAAGCAGGAAATCCGAAATTCGAGACAATATCGAAATTCAAATGTCAAAAATCCGAAACCGTCCAACATCATATTTCCCCATTCAAGGGTACACTTGTTTTGATGCATTAGAATTTTGGTCATTTGAATTTGTTTCGGGCTTCGAAATTCGAATTTCGAATTTTCTTCGGGATTTTTTGCTTCTTCTCTCTAATTTGGAGGCTCGTTGGAGCTTTAAAAAATCTCTTTAAAGGAGGTGACTTTATGACCTCTACGAAGGGCACTGATGAAGAGATTCGAGTAGGTGTCTACGTTTGCCATTGTGGCCTGAACATTGCCGATGCTGTGGATTGTGCGGCTGTGGCGGAGTGGGCAAATGATCTGGAAGGGGTGAACATCTCTCGAGACTATTCCTACCTCTGTTCGGATCCTGGACAGCAGCTCATCAAAGATGACATCAAGGAACAGAAGCTCAACCGTATCGTGGTCGCTTCCTGCTCCCCCAGGCTTCATGAACCCACGTTTCGGCAGATGTGTGCGGAAGCAGGGGTGAATCCCTATCTGATGGAGATGGCCAATATCCGCGAACAGTGCTCTTGGGTCCATCCCCATCAGAAAAGGAACGCCACAGCGAAGGCCATGGATCTGGTTAAGATGGCCGTCTCACGGGCCCGGCTCTTGGATTCTCTTGAGGAGTTGGAGGTCCCTGTTAGCAAGAAGAGCTTGGTCATAGGAGGTGGCGTTGCAGGGATTCAGGCTGCATTGGATCTGGCTGATAACGGATTCCAGGTCTACCTCATTGAAAAAAAGGCCTCCATTGGCGGCGTTATGGCACAACTGGATAAGACCTTTCCCACCATGGACTGTTCCATCTGAATTCTCGGTCCGAAGATGACGGATGTCGGTCGGCATCCCAATATCGAGTTGATGACCTTAAGTGAAGTGGAAAGCATCAAAGGGTATGTGGGCAATTTCGAAGTGACCGTGAGAAAAAAGGCGCGCTACATCGATGAGAAGGAGTGCACTGCTTGCGGAGACTGTGTGGAAGTCTGCCCTGTGCTGAAGCCCGATGAATTTGAATTGGGACTCAGTTCCCGAAAGGCCGTTTACATACCTTTTCCGCAGGCCGTACCCTCCGCCTATGTCTTAAACCCCCTGGATTGTCTTGGACAGGATCCACTCATCTGTGGGAAGTGCAAGGAGGCCTGTGAAAAGGAGTGCATCGATTATGACATGCAGGATGAAGAGCTGACCTTCGGGGTGGGGACCATTGTGGTGGCCACTGGGATGGCACCCTATGATCCCACACCTTTGGATGAATATGGTTACACCCGTTTCACCAACATAGTGACTACACTGGAGTTCGAGCGGCTCATTAATGCGGGAGGGCCCACAAAAGGGGAAGTGCTTCGCCTCAGCGATCTGAAGGTCCCAACGTCGGTTGCATTCATTCAATGCGTGGGCTCCCGGTCTCCTGGAAATCCAAAGGCCAATCCCTATTGCAGCAACATCTGTTGCATGAATACCATAAAGGATACGCTTATGCTCAAGGAGCACTATCCCCATATGGAGGTGAAGGTCTTTTACATGGACATTCGTGCCTTTGGCAAAGGCTTTGAAGACCTTTACCATCGCTCCAAGGGAAAAGGGGTGAAGTATATCAGGGGGCTTCCTGGTGATGTGCAAGAAGATCCGGATTCTAACGACCTGGTCCTTTTCGTGGAAGATACGTCTACGGACCGTCTGGAAAAGCATCACGTGGAGATGGTGGTCCTTTCCCAGGGGCTCGTTCCATCAGAGGATATGGTAAAGATCCAGGAGATGCTCTCACTGCAAAAGACCTCGGACGGTTTCTACCTTGAGGCCCACCCAAAGCTCCAGCCTGTCGATTCCGCTTCCAAAGGAATCTTCTTTGCAGGCACAGCAGAAGGCCCTAAAGACATCAAAGATGCGGTGACTCAGGCATCTGCCGCGACGGCCAGAGCAGCCCGTGTGATGTCTCCTGGCAAGATCAGGGTGGAGGCCCTAACGAGTCGGGTGGATTCCAATCAGTGCACTTCCTGCGGCATTTGTGCCAAGGTGTGTCCATATAATGCCATCATGGTTGACAAAAAGAGCAAGCATCCCGCCGTGGTCATTGAGGCGGCATGTGCTGGTTGCGGCACGTGCGCTGCGGAGTGTCCATTTGATGCCATTGAAATGAACCACTTTACCGATGCTCAGATTCTATCCCAGGTCCAGGCTATTTTGGAAGAGGACCCCCAAGAAAAGGTGGTCTGCTTTGCCTGCAACTGGTGCTCCTATGCCGGGGCCGATTTTGCGGGGGTATCCAGGCTGAATTACCCTCCAAATGTGCGCCTCATTCGGACCATGTGTTCTGGTCGCGTGGATGAGAAGTTTGTTTGGGAGGCCTTCCAGTCGGGCGCTCCCGCTGTCTTGGTCTCTGGCTGCCATTTTGGAGACTGCCACTACATCGATGCAAACCATTGGACCAAAAAGAGAGTTGAAAAGATCTGGAATAAAATGGAGAAATGGGGTCTAAGGAAAGAACGTCTGCAATTGGAGTGGGTCAGTGCAGCTGAAGGGATCCGCTTTTCCCAAGTGATGGAGAAGATGGAAGAACTCCGCAAAGGCGTGACAAAGCAAGAGATTGCGGAGACGAAAAGGATCCTCAAACAGGAATTCAAGAAAAAGGGGAAAAAGGCAGCACCCCGCGAGAAAGACCAGATATTAACCCAACGAGACGAGGCTTGAACCTGACCCTCAAAGGGCGCTCACTGCAGAGTCGCTGAGAGCGCAGCACCAGCTGCTGAGGACCTTTCCATCGCCGTCCTCCTTGCCTTGCCATAGCTTGAGCGACGGCAGGTCAACGGCGATGGAAAGATTATTTGTCTCTGCGATCTTTGCGTCTCGAGCGAAGCCCCGCTGGGGCGGGACAAGCGGGCGGTGAGATTAAATTATGGACCTGGAAAGTCTAGGCCAGCAGCAAAGAAGACGGTCTAATGTATCAAGCTGTAGGAGCTAGGAAAGGAAAGTGAAGGAAAGGCCCTATAAAGACTCCTTTCTTGGGATGAAATTGGTCCCCCTGAGCAGGGAGGAGGCCCTCTGTTTTGTCTGCACCTATGACAAGCCCTTTCTGCTCAGCAAGACGGCCGGAAGCTTCACAATTCATGATTGCCACATCTTGGAAGCAGATATTCATGCACAGGGTGGCGTTGCAACAGATCTCTTTAAGATTCGCGTCCCTCGGAAATACGAGCCGTCCCTGCTTGAAAACATGCTCTTCCAATCTCTCCTGAAGGTATTGAAAGGGGAAACCAATATCGAGAAGGAGATCTTCGATTGGGAAAAAAGACGGGAAGTCATACGCGACCAAATTGTCCCCAAGTTCAAGAGTGTTAGCGATGACCAGGCCGTCCTCAGTGTCCACACATCCAACAAGAGGGGGCTTCTACACAAGATTTCCTGGGCCTTATCACTGGCAGGAATGAACATCGAGAAGGCCCTCATTTCTGCCACCGAAGACATGAAGGCCGAAGATATTTTTTGGATCAAACAGCGTCACGGAGAAAGGATCACTGCCCAATACAAAAAGAAGATCATCGAGCTTTTGAAAATCATCGTGGGTGAGGGCACCGATCCCATTGAGCAGGTATTCAAGAAAGAGATCAACATGATCTACCGACAACAGCTCAGAAGGCGGGGGACCGGATTCCGAACAGCTCAGCTCTATGCAGATGCCCATCTTGGCTTGATCGAGAGCCTCTTTAACCGTATCAAAGAACAATTGGATATTGAAGGTCGGCCAATCATCATCGGTGTCTATGGAGGGATAGGTAGCGGCGCCATTGGATTTACCAGTGATATTGATTGCATCTTTCTCTATGACGGGGAAAAGAGGGAGGAATACGACCTACTGCAGCGGATTTTTAGAAACGAATTCGGGCGAATTTGCGACTTGGACCTTGATGAATCCTTCCTCCCCTATCATATTAACTACTTTTATCTGGGTAGTTACGAAGGGGAGAGTATCATCTCTTTCAAGGACTTCTTCGATTATGTCCATTACATCGACAAACTGCGAAGCCAGACGGAGGACAGATTGTTTGCTCCCCAGTTCTTCCATTATCCTTGGGCATTCTCTATCCGTTTTGTGGGAAGCCGAGAGGCCTTGGGACGCTTTAGAGCCCAAATGAAAAAAAGGTTTCCAAAGGAGAAGGGGGGTTATCAGAGCATCAAGGCCTATATCCTGAGAGAGAAGAGGGGCGAGATCAAAGAAGACTACATCAATTATCTAAAGGGACGTTACTTCCCCAAAGAATTGAGATTTCTGGACACCAAGAGGCTCGAGGGCCTCTTTCGCAAAAGGGCGTATGAGGACTTTATCGAATCCATTCTTCCATATGATGCTGTTAAATATATATTCAGAAGGGGCGTTTTCCCGTTACTCCATATCCTACATCACACACGTCTTCGGACGGATATGGGCCTGCTGAGGAAAGAATATGGGCACATTCGTCCTGCCATAGATTTTATGCTGAAGGCATTTAATGTGCGTAAGACCCTCTTGATTATGGGGAAGTGGGATCTGCCCTACTTTCTCTACATCATGGATTGCAGAAACGCGCGAAGGTTCTGTGAGAGATATTTGAGGTACCAGCTAGATATCATTGGCTTTGTCAAAGAATTAGTAACGGGGTCAGGCCTACACTCTTGACAAATCAGGCATTTTGTCAAGAGTGTAGGCCTGACCCCAATCAAAAGGAGGTGACTGCATTTGGCCAAACCGCATTTGGAGTTTGTCACAGTAAATATGGATGAGGAATGGGAATCCCCACCAGGGTATCCGGAGGGCATCAAACAGAAAATTTTGGCCAGTGACATGGATGAAGAAAAGAAAACGGGAAGCCGCACTCGGCTGCTCCGCTTTGACCCGGGGGCCTTTTCCACCAAGCCCTTTATCCATGACTATTTCGAAGAGGTCTATGTGATGAGCGGGGATCTGATCGTGGATGGCACACCCTGCGATCCTCATACTTATGCCTGTAGACCTCCTCAGACACCCCATGGCCCCTTTAAGAGCGAAACAGGATGCCTCCTTTTTGAATTGCACTATTATTAAGAGGCTGTCGGAAAACGTCCATCTGCCATTCGACAAGCTCATGGCCCTGAGCGATGTCGAAGGGTCGATGCTGAGCGATGTCCAAGGGTCGAAGGGTTGGGTTACCCTCATCCCTCCTCACTGCGGCGTACTTCTATGTACGCCTCATTCCTCGGGATTTCGTAAGCCTTGCATCTGGACATTTTCCATCAGCCTCTCAGAAGCCGGTTTTTCGACAGTTTCTAAAAGATTGTTGAAAGCCGCGAAGGTGATGTCTTGGCGAGGGTGGAGGCCTTCCCATGACTCCTAGAAATTGAAGATGCGCAGGGCGCACTATTTGGGGACTTCCTGCGTTTCAGAGGATAACGCCTCTGCCACCTCCAATATCTCCGATGCGAACCGGGCGTCATCTATGGCGGGAGCAATCCGGAGACTCAAATTCAAAAGAAGGGCAAGATCCTCTTTTCGAAATCCGTAGGGTCGTTTCAGCGAGTCCACATATATGGCCCCCAGGATCTGGGATCGAGAAATCAGGGGGACGCACAATACGGACTCTATTTTCAATACTTCTAAGGTGTCAACAAATTCACTTTTATCGGTTTTGGCATCCGATAAGAAAAACGGTTTTCTGCTCTCTATGACCTGCTTCACGATCTCCTCACAGTACACCGTGGTGGCATCATCGCCTGGGTTATTTGATTTATATATAATCTCTGTAACCTCTTCTGTGTCTGGATCAGTCAAGACGAAAACTCCTCTGTCAACTCTCGTGAGAATATCGAAAATGTGAGCGAGCACCTTTTCTAATGTTTCTTTTATGGACAGCTTTTCTGTTAAGGTCTTGGACGCTTTGTAGAGAAATCGCAGCTTATTTTGTGCGATCCTGTCTTGGTGCATTTGTAGGGTGCGATTTAATTCGTCAGGGTCACCGGTGAGGTCAATAGACTCAAGAAAGGGTACCATTTGTGCCTCGCAACCAACCCCGAGACAAATCACCGTTATTCCAACGGCTATGGGAACCCCCTCTCCCACTTCCACTTCCTTACCAGGGCTCATAAATTCCCCACGCACGAAAGTCCCATTTCGGCTTTTCAAATCCGTAATAAGATATTTATCACCCTTCCTGACAACCTTTAG
>JASFEQ010000024.1:0-22002 GCA_050124735.1 Desulfobacteraceae bacterium
CCACATGGAAGATTCGAAAGTTCAGATAAAGAAATCGTTTTATCATCCTGGGTTCTCAGTTCACCCCCGTTGTGCAAAACTCAGGTTAAGAGCTGCCCGCTGATGAGTGATGATTGCCTCTTGAAAATCTATGTGGGGACAGGAACGATTTTCAGAATATCCTCCACCACCCCTTCACCCGTTGCGCCAGAAAAGCGTGCCTGGGGATCCATGACCATTCTGTGTGCGATAACATGCACTGCGATCTCTTGAATATGTTCAGGCGTGACGAACTCCCCCCCATCAAACAGGGCAATCGCCTTCGCAGTTTTCATCAGGGAGAGTGACGCCCTCGGACTGGCGCCCAATTTGACCCCTTGGTAAGACCGTGTAGCGGTAACCAGGTCCACGATGTATCGCTTCAGCTCTTCGCTGATTCGGATCTGTTTCATATGTTGGGTCAGCGTCAGGACGTCCTGGCTGGTAACACACGGGGCAATATTTTCTATGGGATGGGTATTTATCTGGTCTGTGAGTACGGCCACCTCCTCATCCGGGGCCACATATCCCAGATCGAATTGTAGCGCAAAACGGTCCATTTGGGCTTCAGGAAGAGGATAGGTTCCCCGGGCCTCCACCGGATTCTGGGTGGCGATAACAAAGAAGGGCTCCTCTAGTGGACGGCGTTTGCCATCCACGCTGACCTGTCTCTCTGCCATTGCCTCAAGAAGGGCTGATTGGGTCCTGGGCGAAGCCCGATTGATCTCGTCTGCCAGAAGTATATTGGTAAATACCGGGCCTTTATGAAAATGAAAGGCCTTATCTCGCTGGTCAAAGATAGATACGCCGAGGATGTCTGATGGGAGAAGATCGGGTGTAAACTGGATACGCTTAAACTCCGCGTCAATGGAAAGAGCAAGGGCTTTGGCCAAAGTGGTCTTTCCGGTTCCAGGGTAGTCTTCCAGCAGCACATGGCCGCCACTGACGAAACCTGCCAGCAGCTTTCTGATGGCCTCTGACTGCCCCCGCATGACCTTCTTAACGTTCTGGGTAATCCTGTCATAAATCTCTTTTGGACTCAGATTATTCATGATTCAAGGTTCCCTTCATCGCCGATAATAAAAAAGCTCCACCCCTTTTACGGAATCACTGGAGCTGGAAGCTAGACGAAAGTTGAAATTACTTAATATTTTAGCGTGTCTATCCATTTGCGGCAACAAAAGAGTGGCCTATCTCGTTATGCGTATTAATTTGATTTAGCCTTAATCATTGCGGTGAGGGCTGGATAGGATTATAATCCCGGTGCTTCTACACTCTAAACCAAAGTGAGTGGAAAAGGATTTTATTTCACGAGCAACTAAGACGGAAACGTTTTATACGAGGAAGGAAGCAGAGATTGAGTGTATCACCCGTAAAACAGCTCGTTTTAGTGGGCGGCGGGCATGCGCATATGACCGTTATGTCCCAGCTTGATCATTATACCGAGCGTGGACACCATGTGACCCTCATCAGCCCTCACCCATATCACTATTATTCCGGCATGGGGCCTGGATTGCTTTCGGGCATTTATAAGCCAGAAGAAGTGCGCTTTCATGTGCAGAAGATGGTGGAAGACCGGGGCGGAATATTTGTTCAGGATACTGTTGTGCGGGTTGATCCGAAACGACGTGTCCTTTTTCTCAACTCTGGTGAGCAGGTGGGCTATGACGTGGCCTCTTTTAACGTGGGGAGCCATGTCCCTGCCCGCTCAGCCCCTGTTTCGGATCCGAATGTTCACACGGCCAAACCGGTCCAGAATCTTTCTGAGGCCCGTCAGGCGATTCTGCAATCTGGCAAGGGGGAAAAACTAAGGCTTGTTGTGGTCGGCGGTGGTCCCAGTGCGCTGGAAATATCTGGGAACCTCTGGAAGTTGGTTCATGATAACGGAATAACGGCAAAGATTAGCTTGCTGGCGGGTCGAGAACTTCTCTCACGCTTTCCTCAGAAGCTCCGCAGATTGGCGATGGATTCCTTTAAGGAGAGAGGCATTGAGGTGACGGAGGGCGTGCGGGTTGGCCGGATTGATTCCGGTAGTGCCTTTTTGGAAGATGGCCGTGAGTATCCATTTGATTTCCTATTTCTGGCATGGGGTATCAGACCTTCAGCGCTTTTTGAGGAATCGGGTCTGCCGGTTGGTACAGATGGTGGGCTGCTGGTAAATAATTATTTACAGAGCGTGGCGTCCCCTGAAATCTTTGGCGGGGGCGACTGTATCAGCCTCCAAGGGCGTCATCTGGACAAGGTGGGCGTGTATGCGGTTCGCCAAAATCCCATCCTCTATCACAATCTACTGGCAGCCCTTGATGGTGGGATGATGAAGCCCTTTGACACAAGCGAAGTATATCTACTCCTTTTCAACCTGGGTAATGGGAAGGCAATATTCTTGAGGAAAGGATGGATCTGGTACGGCAGGCTCAATTTTCTTCTCAAGGATTACATCGACAGAAGATTCATGAGGAAGTTCCAGGTCTCTGGAGAGCTTTCGGAACAGAGTCCCTGAATATTTCATGAACTAAGCGCGTCAGCATACACGTTTCGCTCTCATGGGAGGTAAAACATGATCCAGTTGAAACGACTTTTCAAACCCGTCAAAAACATGGACTCGGAAGAGGCCAAGGCCTTTATTGAAAAGCATGAAGAAGGGACGTTTACGATTCTGGACGTGCGCCAACCCGGGGAATATGAAGAGGCCCACATTCCGGGTACCAAGCTGGTCCCCTTACCCCAACTGCGTGAGGCCCTTGATGAACTAGATCCTGATCGTCCAACCATTGTCTACTGCGCCGTTGGCGGTCGGAGCCGCGTGGCGGCTCAAATGCTGTCCGGCCTGGGATTCAAGGAGGTCTATAACCTCAAAGGCGGTATGGTGGCGTGGGAGGGGCTTCAGAGTTCCGGTCCCCAGGAGCTGAATATGGACCTGGTGCGAGGGGATGAGGGCCCTGCTGAGATGGTCAGGCTCTCCTATAGCCTGGAAAATGGATTACAAACATTTTACAAAAATATGCAAAAAAGGACGAAAATTGAGACTATTCGAGTCCTTTTTACAAAATTAGTGCAAATTGAGGAAAATCATAAAATAAGGCTTACTGATCTTTACAGGAGGATCGAACCTTCAGGCGAGGACCTTGAGAGTCCTGGATCGGATGCAGATCAAGGGATTATGGAGGGAGGCTTTAACATTGAGGCATTTACCCAACAAAATGAGCCTTTCCTGAATACGCCCCATCATGTCATTGAACTCGCCATGATGCTGGAGATCCAGGCATTGGATCTTTATCTCCGTTTCTCCCAGAAGACCAAAAATAAAGACACCAAAGCGGTGCTTTTCAAGCTGGCCGATGAAGAAAAAACCCACCTGGCTTTGTTGGGTCGCTGGCTGGATAAGAAAACAGGGGGGTAATTGGCAATCCTAGAAGGTTTCCACCTTTTCTACAGCCACCTTAACCACATTTTTCACCTTCATCTCTCTCTTAGCAAGCGCTTCTGCCATGGAGTCGAAGATCGGCCCCGAATTGAGGATCTCACCTTTTCCCCAAACGCGGCAACCTTTACGCGCCGCTGCATCAAGGCAGATGATGGCTACTTGCGGGTTCTCTTTGATGTTTGCCACAGTACGTGGAGAAGCCACGTCTGCAAAAACAACATTTTCATCATCCAGAACGCGTAGTGAACCCTTTGCAGAAACATTTGGCTTGCCGGTCGCATTGGCTGTGGCCACTAACGATGGTTTAATCTCTGCGATCGCTTTTTTGGCCTCTTCGCTCAATGTTGTCATTACAACCACCTAACCTTTCTTCCCTTTCCAATTTATTCATAGACTGATGATCGCCTTCTCCTCTGCTTCTTTCCGAGTATGAGACCGAAAATCAGTCCGAAGACAACCACTGATGCCCCTGTAATAAACCATTTGATCCTTTGAGAAGATCGCAATTCCTCGTTTTCCCTGGTTACCTCTCGAAGATTTTTTCTGCTGGTTTCCAGTTCTGATCTGACGGATTCATGTTTGGTCCTTAGCGTCAAATAGTCCGCAGCCCCCTGTTTCAAACTCTTAAAATCCTTTTCCACTTTCGCAAGTGCAGCACTCGTAGCCTTTAGCTTCCCCGCGAGTTCTCTGCTTAGACGAGTCGTCTCACTCAGTTCCCTTTCCACCGTGGTCAGCTTTTCCTTAAGCCTGCTGTTCTCTTCGGTCAATGCATTCGCGCGCACTTCCCACGGAAAACGAGTCATCAAGAATCGGCTCAATACCCAGCCTTCCTGAGTAATCTCGTCAGCCTCCGTGATTTGAACCCGACTCCACTCACCACTTGTCTCGAGCACCTCTACAGCCTGACCCGAGGGAAGCATCGTAATGATCTTGTTATCGACGCTCGGCCCCGTGCGGAGTGTAATCCTCAAAGAATCGGTCACATAGGACTTTTGTGCCATACTTGACTGTACAGAAAAAAAGAAAACGAGCATCACGATGGTAACAAATGAGAACCTAGACATACGCTCCGAACCTTTCGTTTGAGTTTCAGATGCCTTGGATAGACCCAACCGAACTAAATCTAGTCACGACTGCCCTGAATACCGCAATTCTCTCTCCGGGTCAATAGCTTGTTGATTTGATTGTCATATTGAATATGGGAGCTCTCTTGATCTGAGATTTTAATCACCGCACTTGGTGCTTTTTTAAATTGTTTAGCTCTATTTATTGAAATTTAAGCATATTCAATAAAAATATTATAGAATAAGTCCTGGAAAGTTGGTTTTGAGATGGAAAAACTCGAACCCATGGATTTCCAGAGGAAATCCTGCTATAGCAGTTTTGCCTAAAAATAATTAACTCGGCCCCGCCTACACCACCCGGACTCCGCTGGAGGCTTCCGCCCGACTTGGGCAGGACAAGATGCCGCAGCGAGAGGTTTGGACGGGCCGCCTATTTGCCGCTATTAGATGCCAGCTAAACAAGGAGGGGAAATCATGGTTACAGCATTTGTTCAGTTCAAGCTCCCGAAACCGATAACCCGTGATGAGGCACAGGAAATCTTTTCAACAACAGCACCCAGATACAGAGACCTTCAAGGACTCGTTCGCAAGTATTACATTCTCTCAGAAGATGGAGGGACGGCAGGAGGGGTGTACCTCTGGAAATCGCGAGAAGATGCGGAACAAGTCTATGATGATGATTGGAAGAGATTCATCTTTGATAAGTATGGTTCAGAACCGTTTATTACATACTTCGAGAGCCCAGTTATCGTTGACAACTTGACTGGGGAAATCGTCAGGGACAAGTGACACGCCCCCTTGAATAGCTGATTGATAATATCTCGCAATATTCACAATATCCGCTCTGTTTAGGGCTGGAGGGAGTAGAGGTATGTATCGTCACCCAAAAAGGGGCCAAACCTATGTTTTTGACAAACGCAAACTAGCAGAACTCTCCCTACCCCTTAATCCGCCCAGTATCAGTGGAGAATGCCATGCCCGCCCTTGAAATCATGAATGATTTGTTTTTCATTGAAAGAGGATTTTTGAACGCCAACCATTTTGTTTATCGCTCTGAGAAGCCAATCCTCATTGATACAGGATACACTGCTGACTTTGACGTAACCGAGCATCTAATAAAGGACATCGGGGTCAACCTGTCCCATACTGACTGGATCATCAGCACGCATACACATACTGACCATATTGGGGGTAACAAAATCATCCAGGACAGATCTGGTTGCGGCATTGCCCTGCATAAGCTTGGGAAATATTTTATGGATACGCAGGATGACTGGGCCATGTGGTGGAAATATTACAACCAGGATGCTGATTTCTTCAACTGCACCCGAGCCTTAGATGATGGAGACTTTATCCATATCGGCCCCCATGAATTTCAGGTCTTTTACACGCCAGGCCATGCCTCTGACGGGATCGTGCTCTACAATAGAAAATCGAAAACACTCATCTCCGGGGACGCCCTCTGGGAAAATGATGTGCCCACTATTACGATGCGTGTGGAAGGGAGCACGTGCCTCTTTCACGTGATGGAATCCCTTGAAACGCTCGAATCCCTGGATGTGGATGTGGTGTATCCAGGACATGGCAGCCCCTTCACAGATATCAAGGGAGCCATTTCAAAAAGCAAGACAAAGGCAACGGACTACATAAATCACAGAGAAAAAACCGGGGCCGATCTTCTCAAAAAGATCACCATATACACCATACTGATGCACAGGCAGGTGGATGAGGAAACCTTTTTCCACCATCTGATGGGGACTTACTGGTTCAAAGAAACCGTTGATCTGTTCTTTAATGGCGACTATGAAGAGAAATATAGTGAAATGATGAATGACTTCCTTGGTCGAAATATCGTCAAGCGCAAGAATGGTGAATTGTTTACAACCGTCAAGCCCTGATTCCTTGCCATCCAGCCCCCAGCAGCGGGGTCTTGGAAAAGCGGGAGGTTTTCGGGAATGACCAATATCAGACTTATTTATGGTTGAGTCATGGATATATCATCAAAAACTCAGATATGTATATTTGATGTGAACGGGGTCCTGATTGAGTCAAATTTGGCCAACGCACAGGCCATGGGAAAGGCCTTTACCGATGACCCGGCCCTGCAAAATCAAATCGTCAAGCTATATCTTAAACTCACCGGAATAGACCGTGGAAGCAAGATACGTATCATACAGGAAAAAGTGATGAAAAAGCCCTTTGGAGGAAAAGAATTTGAACGGCGCTGGGAAAGGGTCAAGGGTCTCGTTCACGTGTCCATGACCAAAGCGCCCTTGATAAAAGGATGCAGAGAGGTTTTGACTGAGCTCGGAAAACGGAAAATCACGCGAGTTGCGCTCTCAAATACGCCACGGGCTGAGTTACAGAAAATCTTGTCTGCTCAAAACCTTGAATCCTTCCTGGACTTTATACGAGGCGGTGGGGATTGGCCTAAATCCGAGTCTCTAGGCAGGCTTCTACGGGAGTTTCAGTTCGAACCGGACAAATGTCTCTTCATAGGCGATGGAAAGGGAGACTTAACAGCCGCCAGGTCGGCCGGCGTAGCCTTTGTTGCCATTGATCCGGGTACCGGAGAATTCCATGGCGAGGAGGGTTTTGACGGGCCTTACAAAAACCTCTTTGATTGGGGCCAGCGGGCATTGGGCATGAGAATCAGAAGTAAGCGAGGAGGCTAGAAGGCTGGGATGCTGGAAGGCGTGACGACAGAGGCCTGCTACACCACAGTTGCTTTAGTTATTGCTAGCGCTGATACAGCAATTCCAACAACTTTCCATCTTGACGATGATAGGAATCCAGGCCATTGCTTTCAGATGTCTTTTTATCTTTTCTTCCGACAGGAGTTTGCGAAATAACAATGTGACCCTCAAGAGGAGCTAGGAGTATGGAAACCGGTTTGGATGCCATCTCTTTGACCCAGAAAATCTCATCTTTCAATACCATCAACCCTCCTGGTCTAGAGCGTGATTGCGCTGAGTATTTGGGTAAGTTGTTGGAAGCGGCAGGGTTTCAGGTCAGCTATCATGAATTTGATGTGGCAAGAACGAATCTTGTTGCGCGTTTGGAAGCCGGAAAAGATAAACTTTCCATATGTTTCACCGGCCACATAGATACGGCACCTCTAGGTCTGGGCCATTGGACCAGAGATCCATTCGCTGGAGAGATTGAGGGGGATAAGATTTATGGAAGAGGCACCTCTGATATGAAGGGAGGCGTGGCGGCAATGGTTGTGGCCGCTCTCCGCATAGCGAAAAGAGGAACGAGAAAGGCAGGTATGATCTTGATGATTACCGCAGGCGAAGAGACAGGGTCTGAAGGTGCCCATCATCTCACTACACTACGCGATAACTGGGAGAAAGTAGGAGCCATTTTGGTTGGCGAGCCCACGGCGAATTATCCGATCGTTGCCCACAAAGGATCCCTCTGGTTAGAGGCAAGAACCACTGGCGTGACGGCCCATGGTTCCATGCCCGATCAGGGTGTCAACGCCATCTACAAGGCGGTCGAGGCGATTTCCAAACTCCAGAAATATGACTTCGCCGTTCCCCCACATCCCCTCCTTGGAGAACCAACCATCAATGTGGGGACCATTTCAGGAGGCCTGAACATCAACTCTGTCCCGGATCAGACAAAGATGGGCATTGATATTCGCACGATTCCGGGTCTGACAAACCGGGAGGTCTTTCAAAACATCCAATCCCATCTCGGAGCGGATGTGGAACTGCGGCGTGTGGTGGATGTGGGTGGTGTGGCCACGGACCCAGAACATGAATGGGTCCAGCAGGTCTTTCATATCATGGAACCCTTGCTCAAAGAACGCCCTGTGGCACGCGGCGTGACCTATTTTACGGATGCCTCATTTCTTACGCCCGCCTTTGACAATGCCCCCACAATCATTCTTGGGCCAGGGGAACCCTCCCAGGCACACAAGACAGACGAGTTTTGTTACACCGATAAAATCGAGCAAGCCGCAGAAGCCTATTTTGAAATCGCAAAGGATTGGTGCGGATTGTGATGGCAGAGTCAAGCTTTGAAAGGAGATGAAACATGAAAATAGCTCTCGTAATTTTCGGATTAGTCATCAGCATTCCCTGTCTTGCTTTGGCTCAAGACCGGCACTCGCCCTATGCAGGTCAGGAAAAGAGAGAGATCAAGGCCCTGTCCCAAGAGGATATTGAGGGATATCTCACCGGACAGGGAATGGGCTTTGCAAAGACAGCGGAACTAAACCATTATCCTGGTCCCAAGCATGTTCTTGAGTTGGCCGGAAAACTGGACTTGGAAAAGGTGCAGATAGATCAAACAAAAGAGGCCTACAACAGGATGCACAAGGATGCAGTGTCCCTTGGCACAACGATAGTTGAGAAAGAAGGATTTCTGGATCATCTGTTCGCATCAGGGAGGATTGACGCAGAAAAACTTCGAAAAATAACCCTAGAGATAGGCACGCTTCAAGGCGAGCTCAGGGCCGTCCATCTGAGGGCCCATTTAGAGATGAGGCGAATCCTCACCCCTCATCAGATTCAGAGGTATGATGAATTAAGGGGATATGAAGGTGCTGGAGGGGAACAAAAACATCGGGGACACCATGGAGGCCATCATTAGAAGACAAGCATTCATTCAGATTTCGCCCCATGTTGATGAGACTGCAGGCTTCATATCATAGGTTTTTGGGATTACTCCGAACCTCAAATAAATTGCCAGTGCGGGTCACATAGCCTGATTCTACTATTGAAATCAATTATACAGGATATGGATAACAAAAAAAGCAGGGCGATCATCTTCCTGCCTGTTTCAATCTGTCTTCTGATCACCCTCAGCCTCCGGATCCTGCTTGCCTTGCCGCCGCGCCATCTTTTCCTTGGCCTTCTTCTTTCGCTTGAGCTCTTTCTGTAACTTTTTAAAACTATGCGTATTACGCTTCGCCATAATCTCCTCTTTTTAGATTTCTATGCCTAATGGAGGGTCTCAACCATACCTCCTAACTATACCAATAAATCATCGGGTAATTGTTTATTAGAAACGCCGCCCACCGCCCTGTCTTCTTCTCCCTCGATTTCCTCCATATCCGCGACCTTCGGAATGAGGCCGGGCCTTATAGACCTTGGGCCTAAGATCTAATTAATCCGTCTTTTTTCTTGTCACAAAAGTAGCAGTATTTACTCCATACCGTAGGCCAGCTGATTGTCGATGTCAGCTTGTCTTTTGGATTTTGATACCTTATTGCCGGTTTCGACTTATCCACTCCCTTTCCGTATACGTGCCGCGTTTCACAGCTTGCACACACATATGTCTGACTCATAAATACCTCCTTCGGCTATACCTTGTTAATATTCAAGGGCCTTTCTCAACGCTTTGTTTTATTCTTTCAGTGCAAGGACAGGCCACAAAAACCCCTAATTGGGAAAGCTTTAAGTTAGCGGCAGCAGCAGCGCTACCATGGGTTAAGATATATCCAGCTCGAATAGTAAGATGAGGCTGAAAGATAAGAACATCGTGAAAATACAAGTGGCCTAAAAAGGGGAGGAAAAACGGCTTCTTGTAGCCCTAAGCTATTTATACAAGCATCATTTTCGCCATGATATCTCAAGCTCCCAACGGCACAGCCATGTCCCACGGGGAGCATGTATAAGGCATTTTGAGTGGTTTGTTCATGAAAAGGCCCTTATATGAGTTTAAATGATGGCGTTGAGAAAATCTAGCCCTTGGCGATCCATTCATCAATGACCTCCTTGTCAAATCGCCAGACCTTGCCGATCCGAAATGAGGGGATTTTACCTTCTTTGGATAATTTACAGATGGTTATTTCATGCAATTTTAGATATTTCGCTACTTCTTTGGTCGTCATGATCTGTGCCAAAATATACCCTCCCCTGACGCTTCAATATATGTGTTCTTAGTTTTAGAAAGATCTTGTTCTTATTGTTACTATCTAACATTTAAAAAAGCAAGTATTTTCCAAAATAATTAAAACTTATCTATTTTATAAAATCTTATATGATTCTTTCATTAAATATAAATTGTTGAGTTCTTACTTGTTTTATTTTATTCAGGGATAAAAGACATTCTTTTGCTAAACCAATACCTTGTGGCCCTTTGGGAGATTAAGGAAGTGCAGCATACTTGCCAGCTTCAATCTGAGCAAATCCCTTAATACATCCGAAATGACAGATTTTTCGGACTTTGGTCACTGCGCGAGGCGGGGCTGAAGTGAGGTGATGCAGGGACGTGTTCATCCGAGAGTGGTAGGGTCGCCAGCAAATCAAAGAAAGACATTTTATTCTCGTACCATGCTGGCGGTTTCATCATTCACATAAGGCTACTTTTCTCTTCCAAACGTGTTAATGCTTCACAGATCTCTTCTCCTTGAGCCGGGGCTTTCATATCTCGGACAAAATGAACAATAAAGATGGCCGCTACGGCAAAAAATCCGGCCCAAAGTATGTATATGGGAAGTGACGTCATTTTCTCATCCTTTCTGTGCCAGCTTTCTAGAGTCAGCCTGACAATCGCTCAGATCGAAATATTGCTGCAAGAATCGTGCGAAATTTAAAAAATTAATTTTAGCAAATATTCTTTATATTTACAAACACTACAGAGGTAGCAAATGAGAGACTTGTGCAATAAAACGCAATTTACTGGGAACTAACGTATATTTTTCATCACAGCCAAAGATGGGAAGAGAAACGGTGTGAAAACGCTAATCTGACTTTTCCCGATTACCGCGACTAGAACATGCCATTGGGGTTGGCACATGAAAACCTCCTCACAAATTTTTACAACCCTTCGAATCCTAATTTCTACATGCCCATACCCCCGTCCACCTGAATGACGGCCCCGGTCACATAGGACCCCTTGAAGGCCAGAAAACTGACCACCTCTGCGATCTCATGGGGCTCCCCGGGACGGCCCATGGGGATGCGCTCCACCTCACCTCGGAGTCTTTCCCCGTTCCCAAAAAGAGGGGCTGTCATGTCGGTATGCAGAAAGCCCGGCAAAACCGCGTTGACCGTGATACCTCGTGTGGCCACCTCTTTGGCCAGGGATTTGGTGAATCCAATAAGTCCCGCCTTGGCTGAGCCATATGCCGTATCGCCAGGAAAACCGTGGAGGCCGGCAAGGGAGGAAATGTTAATGATCCTGCCCCAACGTCTCTCAACCATGGAAGGCACGATATACCGGCAACAATTAAAGGCCCCCCTTAAAGCCACGTTAAGCACCAACTCCCATTCTTTTGGGGAGATACTTTGGACCCTCCCTCCTCTGTGAAGAGCTGCATTATTTACGAGAATGTCTATGGGACCAAGTTCCTTCACAGCTTGATCCACCATTAATTTCACCCTATCTTCATGGGCCACGTCCGCTTCTACAACTAAAGCCTCTCTGCCCATATCTCTTATTTTTTCTGCCACTTCTTGGGCCGCATCGGGCCGCGATCTGTAATTGACCACAACGTCTGCGCCGTGGTTGGCCAAATCCAGGGCAATCGCTCTCCCAATCCCCCTTGCTGACCCTGTGACCAGGGCAATTTTCTTTTCAGACACCACGACTTACCCCCCCCTTCAATGAACATTACAATGCTTCCCTCTTTTTCCGGACTCAGAACCCGGCAATCACAGGATTCTTGATGGTACCGAGCCTCTCAATGGTTATCATCATGCTTCCTTATTCAACCTAGGTCATTATGAGACCGTCTAAATCCCCCTCCCTCAAGAGGCTGTGCCGCAATGCTTTTTTGTCATTGCGAGCGACCGTAGGGAGCGCGGCAATCTCCTCAATTTCAATACCTAATGAGATTGCCTCTCGGCCGTGAGCTCGAGGCCGAACGGCTTCGGTCGTTTCACTCCCTCGCAATGACATTCTGACACAGCCCCACAAGGGGGAGGAGATGTTTTATCGAAAAGCTGGATGCGCCACCCTTTAGGGCGGGTAGGTTTACTGTAACGTTATAGCCTTTTCCGGGCAGATCTCTTGGCAGCAGAAGCAGGTAATACATTTGTCTGGGTGAACCACGGGCAACGCCTGTACCATGGATAACGCAGACACCGGGCATTGCTCTATGCAGGTTTCGCACGCAGTGCAAAGCTCCGGATCCGCCTTTGGTCGGAGCAGGGTACGGCTCTCCAGCAGTTCCTTTATTTCCTCAGAACCGGCGACGGCCTCTCCACCTAGAGGTGGAAGCTTGAACCCAGGGATGGGCTCTAATTGGCCCACTACTTGGATGGACGCCTCACCGAAATCGCCCAATCCAGCCTCCTTTGCCCTCTGCATAAATCGAAGTCTGCCAGGTTCCAGGCCCATCAGGCGTGAGATGGTGGCGTCCAGGGACACGGCGTTGTCAGAGGCCAGAATGAGGCCAATTTCGCGCAAGTCAGGGGAGGCAGGACCATTGCCTTCCATGCCCACAACCGCATCCACGATAAAGAGGTCTGGTGGACGAAGCCGAAACACATCTATGATCAATTCGTGGAAACGAGTGGGCGTGCCAGCTAGGCGATGCAACATGGCTTTTTGGGCGCCAGGCAGAGTGCCGTAGTTATTTTTCAGACCGCCCGTGACCACAGTCAGCCCATGGGTCTTGAATTTTGGGAGAGAGATGATGACATCCGCCTCCAGGACCGCTTTGGAGACAGCCACAGTTTCCAAATATTCTGGGTTGAAGGGGAGGGTGACAGACTCGTTGCCAATATTCTGATAGTATCCTTTGGCCGCGTCCATGAGGCCGGTATTTTTGAAACATTCTTCATTGGCTCCGTAGTTGAAAGCCCCCGGATTGTCACCCACGACAATGGAGGCAGGGCGCATTTGTTCAACTCCATCTACGACCGCCTTCATCACCGCAGGATGCGTGGTGATTCCCTCCTCTGGTTTACTGCCCCTGAGCACATTGGGCTTTATCAGAACTTTCTTGCCGCGAAGGTCTAAGGGAAAGATCTCAAAGGCGCGGCCTACGGCCTGCGCACATTCTTCGTAACTCGCAGGTTGGATGAGTGTTTTGAACATATTTTCTTCCTCGTCGTTAAAATAGTACAGAACGCATTCTCTAATGGATTTAGCGAATTCTGAGATGGTGCAACCCACTGGAAAGCATGCTTTAATCCCTTATGATTTCACTACGCTGCTATTATCCTAAGAATCAGAGTTGAAGTTCTTGATAAAATGCTTGCCAGATCCTGTACTTCTAGAGAACTAAGGATTTCATGTAATCTGAACGCTTCAGGAAAGCGCACGGTCTCACGCCGTGCTAATCAGAGGCGAAAGATCTTTTTCTGTGACTTGGGTCAAATCGTCGGTAAGCGGTCATTAAACGTGTCATCTAAACTTCCTGTTCAATGATCCAGGGTTGAGTTTCTCTTTCTAGACCTCTTCGTGGATTGCAACAGCTCTAACCATCCCCATACAGGGTGGATTGCTCAAGGACGTTAGTCAATTGAGATTTCTGTTTATCACTCAGCCCACGAAATTGAACACCCTGCTTCCTCATCTTTCCGGATATCTTCATCTCCCATCTTGGATCAACCGCCAGGTCTCGCATCCCGGAACGACTCTTGACCAGAAACACGTCCAACTGAGATAGTCCCTTCAAAAGGCTTTTATTCGCCGAGTAGCGAAATGCAAGTCCATCCTCGCTGATATCGGTTATCTCGCCTAACTGGGGGAAAGGATCATCAATGACAGCAAGCAGAGGTTCGCTCACGTCGAATCGCTCCCATTTTCTCCTTTCAGCCACCTTGAACTCAATACCAACCCCCTTGGGCGTGGTCCTGATAATTTCCCCGGTAATCTTGATTACTCTGGGGTCATTTGGAAGAGAGAAAGTCAATGAAACCTTTTGGCCCACAGAAAAATGTTCAGGGGTTTCGATAAATACACCCCCAGCCCCCACATTCCTGACGAAATCCTGATAGGCCCGTCCATCAACAACGTAATTTGCGGCAACGAACACGGGTATTCTTTTGAATACTCTTTCCCCACGACCCTCCAATTCCTCTTCAAAAAGATCTCTCAGCAGAACGTCCTGCTCCTCTTCAGGCATACTTCTGACATACTCCACCACGGCCTCTGCAATATTTAGCTTTCTGTATTCTTTACGCAGGGTATTCATAGAAGTCCCAAAGTATGCGCCTTTACTGAAAGGTGTACCATTTCCCTGGCAGGAATTCCTGGAACGTGATGTCTGTCCTATCTGTAAATATCCTTTTCAATGGGGTCAGGTCCGCCTGCCTGGCTCCTTCCATCAGGGGATCATGATGTTGAGGGACAGCGATCTGGCAGCCGGATGCCATGGCCAGGCTGGCGGTTTGTTCCTCCAGCCCGGGCAATATGTTACCCGGCAATACCTGCAACAAAGTAATATAGGCCTTTGCCTGTTTCGCCACCTCGATGATACTCGGCTCCGGATAAGACCCTGCCATATATATCCGCCTGCCGCCCGCCGGATCAAAGACAAAGTTGAGTTGCTCCCCCTGCGGGTACCACTTCATCCAGTCCGCCAACCGCTCGGGGAATCTATCAGACCCAAACAGGGCTGCGACCGCTTTTTTCATCTCACCCATTGGGTCGGGTCCCCCCCCTACCAGGTCTTGTCCGGTCACCCGCTTGTACTCCTTTGCGAAATCCACGTGATATCCCTTCAAGACCTCCACACTCAACCCCTCTTTGCGTATGATCTCGCCGGCCTTCACTCTGGTTATGAGCTCAGGGGATACGTCTTGGTGTTCTATCAAGGAAGTGGCCACCACATCGCTACAAAACACCCTTGATTTGAAGCGTTGGGTCAGTTTGCCCACATCTAGGACATGGTCATAGTGCCCGTGGGTGAGAAAGATATAGTCGCAGCCTTTTATCTCGTCCGAGGTGATGGGTGCACTCACCGACTCATCCAAGTAAGGATCAATGATAAGGGTCTTTCTGTTGGGCAGAACGATCTCAAAACAGGCTGTCCCTAACCATCTCATCTCGATGGTCATCTTTATCTCTCCCAAACCTGAAACAGGCCCAAGTCTTCTTTCCTATGCCTCGCCACAAATATACCTAGTCCCTTTTTTAGCAAGCTTTGTCAAGGCTTATGCATATTCGTCAGAACCCGCTCTCCCACGATCCAAAACCACAGAGCCTCTAACGCTAGCCCCTGAAACAACGGGTTGAGCCTCGATCACGCGCATGCCTTTCCATTTGCCCTGGCGGTAACGTAACATGAATGCGAGCCCTAAGGAGCTGATGTAAAGCGTGGCCAGCGTCCAAGCCGTGTATATGCCGGCCCCTATCACCTCAACAGCCAGATAGACAGGGACGATCATCACGCCAACGGATAACGCTGCAATAGTCCACATGATGAACCGGGTGTCCCCAGCCCCCTTGATGGCCCCGGAGAAGATGAGGTTAAGGGCGTCGAAAAAGCAGAACACGGCCACGAAACGCATCAAGGCCACGCCCAGATCCATGATTTCGGCATATTGGGCAGGCGTGTGATCATCCCCCCTAAAAAGGTTGAGCAGTGGTTCCGGGGTAAGAACGAAAGCAGCCGCGAGTAGCATCATGTAGGCCATGGTGATGTGCAGTGCGCTGGACGTTGAATAGACACCATCCTCAGGTCGACCCCGCCCGATGGCCTGGCCGACCAAGGTGGCATTGCCGATGTGAAAGCCGACCATGGGGAGAAAGGCAAGCATTTCTATGGCAAGGACGATATTGGAGGCGGCCAACTCCAGGTCCCCCAATCGGCCAAGCATCTGTATGAAGAATGTTATCCCGAAGATCTCCAGAAAGAACTGGATGCCACTGGGCAGACCGTAACGCATCAGCCTCGCAAAGAGCGCACTGTCAAAGGCCCTGTTCTTCCAGGTCCTGAACCTCGCACGGTTGTTTGGGCTGAATATGAGCACGCTGAAGATGGTTACAATGATGAGCGAGGCTGTCACAGTGGCTATAGCTGCCCCGACAATTCCAAGTTCTGGAAAGGGACCAACGCCGTTTATGAGACAGTAGTCCAGTGGGATGTTGACGCCAGCGCCCACCATGTGAACCAGCATGACGGTTCTGGTTAACCCCCGGCCCGTGTAGAAGCAGGCCAAGGCCGAGCCCAGGACCACCAGGCCCGCGCCAAGGGTGAGGATGTTGAAATAGGTCACCTCCAAAGCACGGACCTGTGGCGAGTGTCCGATGAAATCGAACAGCGGTCCAGAGACAAAGTAGAGTGAGGCGAGCAGCAGGGCGGCCAGCAAAGAGAAGTAGATTCCCTGCCATAGTGCTGCGCCCACCCTATTAAAGGCCTGAGCCCCAGTGTACTGCGCCACAAAGGCGTTTGTGTAATTGGCAACGCCCATGAAGAAGGCAATACTTGTGAAGGAGGCAATCCCGGCCGGCAGTGCAGCAGCGATGGCGTCAAGAGAGTAGTTGGCCAGAAACATGCGGTCGGTAAAGTGCATCAGGGTGATCGACCCCATAGAAGCTACCAACGGGAGGCTGATGGCAAGGACCTGTCTGTAGCCGTTTGGTTTTGACCAGCGTTCAATCATGGTTCCAACTCCTGCCAGAGATTAGATGACCTCCTTTCTCACGTGAAGGAGAATAATACCCCTTTTGAGAAATCAGTAAAGCTAAATTTAGGAAGCGTAATTTCCTCAATAGACAATTTTTAGAAATTTTTTCTCAACCCCTATTGCTTAACCATATTTAGTGTATAAATTGTAAAATAATCTAAGGTGATACACCTCAGAAATGGAAAACAAGGAGGTGACATAAAATGGAATTAGCAAAAGAAAAACAAAGATTCGTAAATGGTGTAAACGTTGACGCCTTATTTGGCACGATCGATGCGGTCAAAGAGACTCCAGCCATCGCAGAGTTCAAGTTTCGCGCCAACAACAAATGGGTCAATGGTGGCCATAATCATACGACGATCAAAGATTTTTACGGTGCACAGGAGGTCCACGCTCACGAGAAGCCATTTGAGTTGGACGCGGACGAACCTCCCCTTCTTCTGGGTGAAGACCTGGGGCCAAATCCGGTCGAATACGCCCTGAAAGCATTGGCAGCCTGCGTGACCACTGCTCTGGTTTACCATGCCGCTGCAAAGGGAATCGAAATAAGAGGGGTGGAATCCAGATTAGAAGGTGACTTGGATCTCCGTGGCTTTCTTGGAATATCCGAGGACGTTCCTGTAGGATATGAAAAAATCCGCGTGTACTTTAAAATCGATGCGGATATTTCTGATGAAGAGAAAGAAGAGCTTATCCGGATGGGCGAGAAGTACTCACCCGTGTTCAACACCATTACAAAGGCAACCCCGGTTTCGGCTCAGTTGGATAAGTAAGAGAAAACCCTATATTCCCTCCGGCCAGGTCTCGTAGGGTCTGGCCGGAGGTTTTACTATACTCACTACTCCCTTGGGATCCCCATTCATGTATCTGCCTTTTCCAGTTCCAATCCTTGCTTGATAGCTCTACACGTCATCTCTCTTTCCCAACGCACTATGTCTGCCAGTATGGGCTCAAACAATTTAAACAGGCCGCAAGGTATCGCGTGGAACCTATGCGCGACTTGTGTGAAATGCTGGCGAGAATTGAGGTTGTATTCCGCTGTGACGCCAAAAACGGGTAACCCAAATGATGTTTTCTGTTCAAACTTAATGCTTTATGACGGCTCTTAGACAACGACCTCGCCAACGGCTTTACCCCACCATTTGAGTCTATCCACATAGGTTGTACCCACGCCGAACGGGCCTTTGGACGTTACCTTGTTTTCAATAAAGAATTTGCTTTTCACGTGATGAAGCGTTCCGTTGTCAAACACCTAAAAAGAGAAAGGTTGGTCTAGGGTGGGCGAGAGGGATGAATCCCCAATTTGGTTCACGCCCCATCTTCCAGATGGGGCCATCTGGAAGTGGTTATCCTGGTTTTCAATAAGGATCTTTTATTCCTCTTCTCTATCCGGCCTCTCTTGTCCGACCGGGCTCTGAACTTTATAGCCCCCTTCTTTCCACTTATATCCTCCGTAAGCGCCAAGGCCGGCTGCAGCCGCATACCAACAACCTGAAAGAAAGGGAAGCATAAGGGCCAATGAAATATACATTCTTAGTCTTTTCATTACCTTGTTTACCCTCCGAAATAGTAGCTTGGCTTTGAGACAGCAAGATTCTTGCCAATTCGTTGGTTTAGTAATAATAGTTTTAATTTCAATAATTTACCTCACATCCACTAAAAGGTTAGTTTCAAGATCTGTCACAAATTGTCTGAGGTTGTCAAAAAATGTCGACAATGGGTACGGGTGTGAAAAGGTGAGTTGACTTTGATGGTTTTTGCGTATTAGATAGTTGAATTACTGCGCTCTTCGAGCTTATCTGAGATGGACTGAGACAGAGACAGAGTGATGTGGGCTAAACATACCCATCAAACGACGCCATGGATGGGGAGGTTTCAAAGTGTTCAGATAGCCCGGATCTACAATAGTCTAATAGAAAAGGAGGTGCTCAATGGATCGAAAGGAATTGATGGATATGTTCAACAAGAGACCGAGGATTGGTGCACTTGCCACCTCCAACAAACTTGGAGATGTGAATGCGGCTGTCTTCGGATCCCCCCAGATGATCGATGAAAACACCGTGGTCATGGGCATTGGAGAAAACCGCTCTTTCCGGAACCTGCAGAGGAACCCCAAGGCAGTCTTCATTGTCATGGAACCTGGCGAGACCATGATGGATTGGAAAGGAGCAAGGGTTTACCTGGAGGCCATTGACTTGGAAACCAGTGGTGAGTTTTACGATCAGATCAAATCGGGTATTACCAAGGCCGTGGGTCCAAAGGCCGCAGAAGGTATTCATGCAGCCATCCGGTTCAAGATCACAGAGATAAGACCACTTGTTGACAGAGGATAAACTGAACCGGGCTAATCATTTAAAGCATGTTCAACGAATAGAGGGGAACCGCTCCTTGCTCTCAGGGTCGTTCGACGCGTTCGGGGCGAACGAGTGATGAAATTTTGGAGGTTGTATGGCTGGAGAGAACGCGTTTGTAATTTATCTGCTTGAACTGCTGGACCCTTTGGGTTCACTCGAGGCCAAAAGCATGTTTGGTGGATTTGGGATTTATCGGCACGGTCTCATGTTCGGTCTTGTCTCGCAGGACACTTTCTACCTCAAGGGGGATGAGGAGAATCGTGCGGACTTTGAAGGAAAAGGACTACCCCGTTTTACTTATCAAAGAAAGGGCAAGGAGCTTTCCATGTCCTATTACCAGGCCCCGCCCGAGGCAATGGACAATGCGGAAGCGCTCTGTGGGTGGGCACAAAAGGCCTACGATGCCGCCGTGCGTGCCGCCCAAAAGAAACCCAAGAAAAAACGCGGCAAGCATTAGCGAGAAGGGATTGAAAGCCAGGAGGATCTGTCAATGACGTTGAAAGGTTCTGCCCCACGCAAGCCGGGTGGGAAGATGAGCCAAGAGGAAAGGGATCGCATAGTCGCCAAGGCCCGTGAGGCCTGGAAGGAGCGGGAACAGAGCTACCGGGAACAGTCTCTCATAATCCACCCATGGGTATGTGCACGGTGCGGGCGCCACTTTAACCAGAAGAATCTTCATGAACTCACCGTGCATCACAAGGACCACAACCACGATAATAATCCGCCCGACGGCAGCAACTGGGAGAACCTCTGCATCTACTGCCATGACAACGAGCACAGGCGTTACTTGGACCACTTGGCTGCAGATGGCGTGCAACTGGGAGAGGAAAAGAAAGAGACTGGCATCCAGAAACCCTTTGCCAATCTCAAGGACCTACTCAAAGCCAAAAAAGAATGAAGTTCTCCGAACAAAAATTCTTGCTGAGGAAGTTTAGATAAGACCAGCTGCGGACATGATATCAGGGACCAGTTCTTCTTTGCCGATGGCCATGATGTGTACCCCATGACACATCTTCTCGTCATGTATCCTCTTTATCATTCGGCCCGCAATTTCCACACCCTTCTCCAGTTTCCTTCCTTTGGGTGCCCCATCCATCTCATCGATGAGGTCCTGGGGCACAAAGACGCCAGCCACGTTTTTATTCATGAACCTGGCCATGGGAGCGGAGGTGAGCAATATAATCCCGGCTAATACTTTCACCGGAAATTGTCTTGAGTACTCCATAAAACTTTTGAAATTGTCCAAGTCATAGACGGCCTGAGTCTGGATAAATTCTGCACCCGCGTCGATCTTTTTCTCAAATTTAATGAGCTGGGGCTCAATGGGATTGGCCTCCGGTGTCACAATGGCGCCGGCGCAAAAAGAGATGGCCCCATCAAGCTTGTTGTCCCCCAAATCATTCCCCTTTTCCATCAGTCGAATGGTGGCCAAGAGCTGACTGGAATCCAGGTCAAAGACCCCTTTCGCCTCCTTATGGTCTCCCAATATGACAGAGTCTCCCGTCAAACAGAGCACGTTGTTGATCCCTCGGCTATGGGCAAAAAGCAGATCTGCTTGAAGGGCCAATCGATTGCGATCACGGCAGGTCATCTGCAGAATGGGCTCACCACCCATCTCTTTTACGAGCAAGGCCCCTCCAAGGGACGGGAACCTCATCACCGAGCTCTGGTGATCGGTGATATTCATACCGTCCACCTTATCGCTCAAAAGCCCCACATGGTGCTTCATCGTCTCGAGATTTGTTCCTTTGGGCGGTGCCACCTCAGAGGTGACCACAAATTTTCCCGATTCCAAGGCCTCTTTGAATGCAGAAACCATGCGCTACACTCCTTCGGAGAAGTTTCAAATGTCAAAGTTCAGATGACAAAAAATAAGGTAAATCCCTTCTTATAACTTTAGGCACTTAGCTCGTTGCCAATTTCCATTTTCCCGGGGTTGGCTCTCCCCGGTGATTTCTCGGTTTCTGGTACCTTCTCATGGCATCCAGGGAATCCAGTTCCTTTAGACGATTGTAAATTAGGGTCCAAACACAATCCTTGTTGGTGTCGATCTCGCATTTCCCGTGATTGGTGCCCCCACAGGGGCCATTAACCAGTCCTTTATGGCACGAGGTTACGGGACAGATCCCTCCTGTCTCTCCTATGATGCAGGTCCCGCACTGGGTGCATATCTCATCAAACAGCCCTACGGAGGTCTCTTTACCTATGAATAAGGTGTCCAAGGCAGGCACAACCATTTTTTTTAGATGTCTTGCAATGGTCTGCACCCCGAAAGCGCAGGTCATGATCAGCAACACATCCGCCTGATCAATCTGCTTGCCATATTCCTTCAAGGCCTCTTCGGTCAGATTGTCACAGGCCACCGGGAGCACTGTCGTACCGGTCACCAGCTTTCCTTGCTCGGCCAGCCGTCCTTTCATGGCCTGCACCTCGGGTTCCCCTCCGGTTAGGGTCAAGGTGACGCATGTCCCGCACCCAATGATGAAAACCCTATTCAAACCCTCCAGCAGGCGGTCAATATCTTCTTCAGCTTTTTGTTTGGTGATCGATCTAATCATACCTATCTCCTGTGTCCCTGATCATGGCTCTGTTAAATTATTATT
>JASFEQ010000025.1:0-21923 GCA_050124735.1 Desulfobacteraceae bacterium
GGCTGACGGAGGACGTTTTACCCCCGGATTTGTTTGAGAAATTGAAGCCTGAGTTCGTGGCGCCCCTGGTGGTCTATTTGTGTTCAAAGGCCTGCGAAGAGACGGGGATGATCTTTGATGCTGGGATGGGATACTTCAATCGTACAGCGATTGTGTCCGGCCCTGGGGCTGTGGTTGGTGATGGCAAGGCGGCCCCCAGCGTGGAGGAGATCCACAGAAACTGGGATGCTATCCATGACCTGAGTGGTGCCAAAGAGTACTACAATGCCACAGTGGCATTTAGTCCCATGATTGACGCCTTTAGCCCAAAAGCTGAGATACCTGCGGCCGATGGATTGACGGTCAAGACCATTTTTGGTCGCTTGCCCGAGGCCTTTCAGGCGGACAAAGCGGCGGGTGTGGATGTGGTGTTTCAGTTCAAGATCTCTGGACCAGACGGAGGGGAGTGGTACGCGACGGTGAAGGATGGTGCCTGCGAAGTGAATGAGGGCCTTCACGAGAGCCCAACAACGACTATTATCATGGCTGATAAAGATTTTGTGGGTCTCATAGAAGGGACCGTGAATGCCATGCAGGCTTACACGTCGGGGAAGTTGAAGATCGAAGGAGATCTGATGAAGTCTCAGTTGATTGAGAAATTGTTTAAGTTCTAAACAAGCTTGTAGCCAGAGAGGCGAAAGATAAACTCAGAGCAGAAAATTTCAAATTACAAAATCCAAATAACAAACAAATTCCAATGATGAAAATCTCAATCCACAAAACTAAAAAGATTATGAAACGGGCGATTTCTCTTCTGCCTGTTTTGAATTTGAACATTTGGGTTTTGATTTTGTTTGGAGCTTGGGGCTTGGGAATTGGAATTTATAGTAGTCTAATCTCCATTGTAAGAATAAACGGGGTTTGATACATCCATCTTAGTAATAAGAAGACGGACATGGAGGTGTTTATATGGCCATGGGCATTAAGGATAAGGTGGCGATTATTGGTATGGGTTGCACACGCTTCGGTGAGCGATGGGATGTGGGTGCAGAAGAATTGATGGTGGAGGCCTTTACAGAGTGCCTGGAAGATGCGGGTGTTGACAGGAACGAGATTCAGGCGGCCTGGCTGGGTACCTGCATCGAGGAGATCAATGTGGGCAAAAGTGGACTGCCCCTTTCCACCACCCTGCGGCTTCCTCTTATTCCCGTCACGAGGACTGAGAACTTCTGCGCCAGCGGGACCGAATCATTTCGTGGCGCGGTCTATGCCGTGGCTTCAGGCGCCTATGACATTTGCCTGGCCATGGGCGTGGAAAAACTGAAGGATACGGGCTATGGGGGGCTGCCCAATCCCGGCTCAAACTGGGGATCTCTGAGCTGGTTGTGGTGGCCTAATGTGACGGCCCCCGGGGCCTTTGCCCAGCTGGCCACGGCCTACGCCGCCAAGCACCGGATTCCGGATCAGGAACTGAAGAGAGGCATGGCTCAAGTCTCCGTTAAGAGCCACGAAAATGGAACGTTAAATCCAAAGGCCCACCTCCGAAAAGCGGTGACGATCGATCAGGTTATGGCCGCACCCATCATCGCACATCCTTTGGGACTCTTCGACTGCTGTGGCGTAAGTGATGGAGCCGCCTGCGCTATCGTGACGACAGTTGAAAAGGCGAGAGAAATGGGGATTAAGAATCCGGTGACCGTAAAAGGCCTTCAGCTGTCCCTTAGCAACGGTGAGGAGATGGCTTACAACGACTGGGATGGAACCTACTTTATGACCACGGACCAGTGCAGCACCATGGCCTATAAAGAAGCCGGTATTACGAATCCCCGCGATGAGATCAGTCTCATGGAGCTTCACGACTGCTTCTCCATCACCGAACTGGTCACTTACGAGGATATGCATATTTCTGAACGCGGCAATGCCTGGCGAGACGTCCTGGACGGGTTCTATAACCGCGACGGGAAGATCCCTTGCCAGATAGACGGTGGACTGAAGTGTTTTGGCCATCCCATCGGTGCCTCGGGATTGCGCATGCTCTATGAGATGTATCTGCAGATGCTTGGGAGGGCAGGGGAGAGGCAAATCGAGGATCCGAGGCATGGTCTTACCCATAATCTGGGTGGCGTTCCTTTTATGAATATATGTAGCATTGCCATTGTAGGGAGATATAAGAATTAACAATGCCAAAATCCCAAGTTCAAATGACAAACCACGGACGAAGTGATGCTTGAGATTCGCCCTATCATGAATACGTCCACCGAAGAGATCCTTGAATTCAGATCATGTTGCAATATCAGGGCCTTTGACCAGAACCTGGAAATACACGTGACAAATCGAAGTGAGCACACGGTGGGCGTTCCCAGTTACTTTGATTTGAAGATTGAGCAAGAATCTCGGCGGATTGAGACACTAATGCCCCATGGGGAGCAACGCATCAGGCCAGGAGAGACGATCGCCTTCTACTGTACCATGGATGAGAAGCAGTGGAACGCGGCTCAGCGAATGGTCTTCTACGATAATCAAGGGAACCACTATTCGGTCGATTTAGATGACAGTGGAGTTGGCATGTCGTAAGGAGGTATGGAAGCGATTCCATGAGATTGCCTCTCGGCCATGAGCAATCTGGCCCTGAGCTCATTGCCGAAGGGCTCGAGGCCGAACGGCTTCGTCATCCCGCCACCCGCCGCCCGCCTTCGCGGGCGCGAGCTTGGCGGGATTCCTCGCAATGACAGCTTCCTTTCGGAATGTATTGCCGACTGTTCACTAGCGGTCCTAATTTGAAGGAATAAAGAGGGGGAATAAATGGACTTTAGTTTGTCCAAAGAGCAGATAGATATCCAAAAGGCAGCCGAAGAGTTCGTTAAAGGTGAGTTCGATCCAGACGCGGCCCTTGAATACGACGAGAAGCAGGAATTCCCATCGAGCATCTGGAAAAAGGCCTGTGAATTGGGGTTTGTGGGGATACACTTTCCTGAAGAATATGGCGGACCGGGATTTGGCCTTTTGGAAAATGCCTTAATTACAGAGGCGTTTTGCAGACAGGATTCGGGGATAGGGATGGCATTGGCCCTCTCCGATTTTGGCTCTGAAATGATCCTCAGGCATGGAGACGAGAATCAGAAGAGAGAAGTCCTTTCTTTCATAGCACAAGGTGAAGGTCTGGTTACCATGGCGGTTTTGGAGGAAGGCTATTCGCTCGCCCCCCTGTCCACAACTGCAAAGGTGAACAAAGAAGGGTATATCATCGAAGGAGAGAAAACGTTTGTGACCCTGGGGCGTTTGGCGACTTACATGATCGTTGTCTGCCAGACCCAGTCGGATGATCCCCATGCCCAGTCTGTTATTCTGGTTGAAGCAAAGGCGGATAATGTGGAAGCGGTTAGCATGGGCAAAAGGATGGGTATGAGGATGGTCCCGATGGACCGGGTCTTCTTCAACCACGTCAGGGCCCCTAAGGAAAACAGAATTGGCCAGGAAGACAAAGGGCACTCGCAGTTAAGAGAAATTTTCGATGAGATGAGGATCGAAGCAGGTGCCATGGGCGTAGGCATTGCTCAAGGAGGCCTAGACAGGGCCTTAGACTATGCGAAGAAAAGAGAACAGTTCGGCAAGACCATTGTGAACTTCGACGCGATCAGAAACAAACTGGCAGACATGTACATGGACGTGGAACTGGCAAGACTTGCCACATATAAGGCTGCGTGGTCATTCGATCACGGGAGACCTGAAAACCGTTGCAGCCTCATGGCAAAATCAGTGGGATCGAGGACGGCCTACAAGGTGACCTATGATGCCCTCCAGATCCACGGGGGTTTGGGATATATGACGGAGGGCCAGATTGAACATTTCTTCAGGGATGCTAAGGTCTTGGACCTTTTCCTGGAACCGGGAAAGATGCAGAGAAGTCAGCTGGCTGAAGAGATAATAGGGAGGAGGACATGAAAGTGAGCTAAAGTGACTAAAGTGAACGAAAGTGTCTAAAGTTGAAAAAAGAAATAGAGGCTGTCAACGAGCTGGATAGGATAGCCTGTAGACTAGTCTACCTAAATTGTCGTTCTCGCCGCCGTCTTCGCGTGGATAAACTCCGTGGGGAGTCCGGAACATATTAGAAATACTGGATTCCCGCTTTCGCGGGAATGACATAAACTGTGCGAAGAAGGTCTTTTTCGTCATATTGCTACAAGGCGTCTCCCAATTCTTCACGGGGGTGAAATAGGCATGGAGATCATAAACTATACGGAAGAACACAGGAAATTTAGAGAGGCTTTACGTAATTTTCTGGAAAAGGAAGTCACCCCCCACGTGGATGAGTGGGAGGAGGCGGGCATCGTACCCAGGTCGATATGGAAAAAGATGGGGGAGCAGGGCTTTTTGTGCATGAACCTGCCCAACGAATATGGAGGGGCTGATGCGGATTTTCTCTACTCCGTTATCCTCACAGAGGAGCTGGCCAGGACCCAACACACAGGCCTGGCTGCGCCTTTGCACAGCGACATCGTCGTTCCCTACATCAGTTCCTTTGGATCTGAGGAACTGAAGAAAAGATACCTGCCAGGCTGTATATCAGGAGATATTGTTACGGCCCTTGCCATGACCGAACCAAATGCCGGAAGCGATTTGGCGTCAATGGGTACCACGGCAGTGGAAGAGGGAAACCATGTGGTTATTAACGGCCAGAAGACCTTCATAAGCAACGGCATCCTTTGTGATCTGTTGGTCCTGGCGGCGAGAGATCCCTCTGAGGAAAACCCTTACCAGGCCCTCGACATCTACCTCGTGGAGGCGGATACGCCAGGATTTGAAAAGGCAAAAAGGTTGAGCAAGATGGGTTGGCGGAGCCAGGACACGGCAGAACTTTATTTTAGCGATTGCAAGGTTCCAACGGAAAACCGGTTAGGCATGAAAGGGGGCGGTTTTCTCATGCTCATGCAGAATCTGCAGCAGGAAAGGCTCATGTGCGCCGTCGCCGCGGTGGCCGCTGCTGAGTGCATAATGGATCGGACCATTACGTATTGCAAAGAAGAAACAGAATCTGGCAAGCCTCTGTCCAAGTCCCAGGAGACCCAGTTTAAAATCGTTGAAATGACAACCGAGGTGAAACTGGGCCGGACTTTCTTGGATAAGCTGATTGTGGAACACATGGAGGGGAAAAATATTGTTGTGGAAGTTTCCATGGCCAAATACTGGACGACTGAGATGGCCATGCGTGTGGCTGACGGATGTTTGGCGTTACATGGGGGCTATGGATACCTGGAGGAAAACCCTATTGCCAGAGCATGGCGCGATACCCGCGTCATGTCCATCTTCGCGGGAACCAACGAGATCATGAAGGGTATTGCCGCCAAGTTTATGGGGTTGTAAACAACTTCCCACCCCACATCATCGCGTCTGTTGTTGCAATCACGAGTACATGGGCAAACGTAATTCCCACCTTGGACAATCTCGAATCACACCATAAAAAATTGGCGTAAGGGGTTTTCGAAAACCCTCAAGATGATTATCTTAAACTAAAGCCGATGTTCAAATTCAATTTTGTCAATTGTATAGGATCAACTTATCAAACGATCTATACCCTATCATTTGTCAATTTGGAGGGATGGACATGAAATTCATTGCATTTCTTACACTCACAATAATCACAGGGGCATTTGCAGTTGGCGTTCAAGGTTCCAATAAACATTTAACGGAAAATAAGGGAGAGGCGACTATCATGAATGAAAGGCTAAGTGACCTGCGAACGGCCACGTTTGCGGGTGGATGTTTCTGGTGCATGGAATCAGATTTTGAGAAAGTGGAAGGTGTTGCTGAGGTGATATCGGGTTACACTGGGGGTCAGAAGGAAAACCCCACTTATGAGGAAGTCTCAGCCGGTAAAACGGGGCATGTGGAGGCCGTCCAGGTCAGGTATGATCCTAAAAAGGTCTCCTATAAAGATCTGCTGGACGTCTTCTGGCGACACGTGGACCCGACCGATCCGGGTGGACAATTTGTGGACCGGGGGCAACAGTATCGAACGGCCATATTCTATCAGGATGAGGAAGAAAAGCATCTGGCAGAAGAATCTAAGAGAGAGCTGGAGGCGTCCAGACGTTTTGACAAGCCTATTGTCACAGAGGTCCTGGCGCTCAACGGTTTTTACAGGGCAGAAAATTATCATCAAGACTATTACAAAACACACTCGGTAAGATACAAGTACTACCGCTGGAACTCCGGTCGAGATCAGTTTCTGAAAAGGGTGTGGCGTGATGAAGGCGAGAAAGCCGCAAGACATGCAGGCAATTCGAAATACATGAGGCCCAGTGATGAGGTGTTACGGGAAAAGTTAACGCCCATGCAGTACAAGGTGACGCAGCATGAAGGGACTGAACCGGCGTTTAATAACGAATACTGGGACAACAAGAAAGAAGGTATCTATGTGGACATCGTCTCGGGCGAACCTCTTTTTAGTTCCCTTGATAAGTACGACTCAGGGACCGGTTGGCCCAGTTTCGTCAGGCCCCTGAAGCCAGAAAGCATCGTGGAGAAAAAAGACCGTCGCTTGTTCATGGTCCGCACCGAGGTGCGGAGTAAACATGGCGATTCACACCTGGGGCATGTTTTTCCTGATGGACCGCCGCCTACAGGTCTCAGGTACTGCGTCAATTCCGCGGCGCTTCGATTCATTCCCAAGGAGGATCTTGAGAAAGAGGGCTATGGGGAGTATGCCAACCTCTTCTCAGGCGGTAAATGATAATTAAGGTACGCTACTCCACCATCAAACGTTAACTTGGTACTTCGGGGTTCCGGTGGAGTAGTATATATATTAATATAAGGTATATCCCGCCGAACACCTTCCCCATTTTCTTCTCCCCGTACAGGCTAAAAAGAACCTCAATTCATATCTAGGCGTTTGAAACGCTTTTTCAGGTGTGCCTTCTTGTATCAAATCCCATTTTGCTTGACCGCAGGCCAAATTCGCGTACAATTCATTGGCGTCAAGGATCTGTTCACAAATCACCTCACCCTTATTGACAGAGGATACCTCATTGGCGGGACACCTCAAAATGCCCTTACCCCGCTCCTAATGGAGTGCGGCCGTTCCATTAGGGGTGTGACTTTCGATTACCAGAGACCTTCCGAAAAAAAGGTTTTGGCTCCTTCGTAGATAAATTATGCGGAGATGTCTGTTTGATAAACGTAATCCGCAATCACTGCTTAAAAGGAGGTTAGCCCATGCTGAAAAAAATCCTCTGGATCCTACTCGTCATTATCATCCTCATTGTCTTATATTTCGTGGCTTGGCCCGTACCGGTAGATCCTGTTGCCTGGGAAGCCCCTCCCAACCCGGGCTATACGGGTCCGTTTGCACAGAATGAGCGCCTGAAAGGCCTCGAGGTGTTCCCGATCGCTGGTAACCACGGCCCCGAGGACGTCGCCCTGGATGAGCAGGGCCGCATATACGCCGCGACCCATGGGGGCCGCATTGTTCGCTTGATGCCTAATGGATCTAACCCCCAGAACTGGGTGGACACGGGCGGCCGTCCACTTGGCATCGACTTTGACGCTACAGGCAATCTGATCGTTGCAGACGCTTATCGAGGGCTGTTGTCCGTGGCACCCAACGGAAAAATTACGGAACTTGCCACCACGGCGGACGGGATTCCCATTCGATATGCGGATGACGTGGATGTGTCTGCTGATGGGAAAATCTACTTTTCCGACGCCTCAACCAAATTTGGTGCTAAAAAAGAGGGAGGTACGTATGAGGCCAGCTTGCTCGATCTGATGGAGCACGGGGGCCACGGGCGACTGCTGGTCTATGATCCAGCCACAGCCAAGGCAACAACTCTACAGAAGGGCCTTAATTTCGCTAACGGAGTAGCCGTCAGTCACGACCAGAGCTATGTGCTCGTAACCGAGACAGGAGGTTACCGGGTAATTCGTTACTGGATCGCTGGGCCCAAAAAAGGGAAGAGTGAACCCCTTATCGAAGCGTTACCCGGATTCCCTGACAACATATCCGCTGGATTTGAGGGCCGATACTGGGTGGCTCTTGTATCACCCCGCAACCCGCTGGTGGATAATCTGTCTGGCAAGCCCTTCCTCCGAAAAATGATCCAACGCATGCCGGCGTTCCTGCGACCCAAGGCGGTCCCATACGGTCATATCATTGCCATCGATGGAAACGGCAAGGTCCTGGAAGACCTGCAAGACCCGGATGGCGCCTATCCTATCAATACGAGTGTGACTGAGACGGCGGACTATCTCTACATTGGCAGCTTGGTCACACCTGTTCTGGGTCGTCTATCAAAGGCAAAGCGGGGCCTCTGATATCTCCCAA
This sequence comes from Desulfobacteraceae bacterium, assembly GCA_050124735.1. Taxonomy (GTDB): domain Bacteria; phylum Desulfobacterota; class DSM-4660; order Desulfatiglandales; family HGW-15; genus JASFEQ01. The sequence continues at coordinate 8,300 of JASFEQ010000025.1, forward strand.
GATTCAGAAGAAAAGCCCGCCTTTAGGCGGGCTTTTCTTTGCACATCCCAAAATAACCTCCAATCAGCAATCCGCACATAGATCAAGAAGGAATACAATATATAGTTATAATGTTAAATTTATTATACTATATATATAAATTATATATAAATTATAAAAAAATACTTGACAAATATAATTATATAGGTATGATTACCTACAATTTGTTGTAAATGGTTAACATAAATATAAAGTGAACTAACAGCAAATTTAGGGCCTCGGACGAACGGTCAAATGTGAACGGAAAAAAGCTTCTCGGATGTGCGTGCATCTTTCCGCGGGGCAACTCGTAGACAAAGAAGAAGAGATTTTGCCAGGGGAAACAACGGCATCAAGGGAAGCTAACTTATAGGTCAATGGCCCAGTTGGATAGTCAACAAACAGCCTAACCCCCTAACTTTGGCCCAGTTGAGAAGTTCACCTCCCAAACCACCTAACCCCCCCCTCGGCAGAGTCTTAACGGACTCTGCCTTTTTTTTATACCCATTCCTTGAACTCCTCGCCCAGCAGACCTTCAGGGCGAAAAAGGAGGACAAGGATGATAATCAGAAAGGCGAGGGTGTTTTTGAATGCGATATTCACAAACCCGCCCGCCAGACTCTCGGAAACCCCCAGTATAAGACCTCCCACAATAGCGCCAGGCAGACTGTTTAATCCCCCCAAAATGGCCGCGGCAAAACCTTTGAGAAAGGGTTCCATCATAAAGAAGGTATCAAAGAGCAGGGCAGGAGCCAGAAACAATCCGGCCAACACCCCGAGGAGTGCGGCTAGCCCCCAGCTCAGGGCGAGGATCTTCCGTGTGGGTATACCCATGGTCTGGGCTGCGGGGAGATTCTCTGATGTGGCGCGCATGGCAAGCCCCAGGCGTGTCTTCTGCACCAGCAGATAGAAGAGCAGGCTGCCGAACAGCCCAACGGCGAACGTTGCCAGACTCAAATGACTAATTACGACACCTCCGACTTGGTAGGTGTCGAAGTCCGAGATAGGGAAAGGAAAGGACTGGGGCTCCGCTCCCCCAAAACGGGCAACGAAACCCTGTATGATGAGGCCCAGGCCCAGCGTGAGAATAATCTGGCCGAGATGGGTGGCTTCTCTTCTCTGGGCAGGTACGAGGACACAGAAATAGAAGGCCATGGCTAAAACAGCCCCAAATACCAGAGCGAGTATGAAGGCCGGGCCATAGTGGACATTCAGTCCCAGGAGCGTAAAAGCGAAGAAGGTGCCAGCGGTAGCGATATCTCCGTGTGCAAAATTCAGGATCCGCGTGGAACGGTAGATCAAGGCCAGCCCCAACGCCACAAGGGCATAAATGCTGCCCGTTGCGAGACCAGAAACCAGGTATTGTAAGAACAAGGTCATATTCTTTCCTCTGACTAATACTTGAGAAGAGAGCTTCGAGACACTAAGTGCTTGCCTCATCCCTCGAGTCTCGAAAGCTTTCGAGACGCTCCTTAAAGCCCAAAGGGCTGCTCCTCAAGGCCTGAAAGGCCGATCCTTTATCTGAAAGGCCAGTTTCGAAGATAGAGTCTCATCTTGAACCATCTTCCGTAAAGACCCAGGGGTTCAAAGATCAACACAATGAGGATAGTCACGCCAAATACCACAGGCACAAGCTCCTTATAAGCACTGAAGACTTGAGGGACAAGAATGACGAACGCCGCTCCCAAGATGGAGCCCTCCACAGAGCCCAACCCTCCAATGATAACCGCCACAAAAAGTTCAATGCCGTGCATGAGGGTAAACATGTTGGGTTCAAGATATCCGAGCAGAAGACCCCACAGTCCCCCCTGGATCCCGGTGTAGAAAGAACTGATGCCAAAGGAAAGAAGCTTATACCGGGTCAGATTTACGCCTAGAACCTCTGCCGCGATATCGTTATCCCGGATGGCAATAAAGGCTCTCCCCATATAAGAAGAAATGATGTTGTAGCTGCCCAATGTAAAAACGAGGGCGATCAGAAAGTTGAAATAGAAATTGAAGGTAACCTTTGATAAGCCGAAGAGGGGTTCTAGCTTGTGAATGCTGAGTCCCATGCGGCCGCCGGACAAGAGCTCTGAGTTGACAAAGATTTGATAAACGGCGATGCCGAAGCCCAGGGTGGCGATGGCCAGGTAGGGACCTTTGAGACGGAGTGAAGGAATGCCAACTACGAGACCGAAGAGCCCAGCAGCCAAGCCTGCGCATGCCAGGGCTATGGGCCACGGGATCCCGAACCGACTCATGTGTCCAAACGTGAAGGCGCCTATGGCCAGGAATCCTGCCTGACCAAAGGAGATCTGCCCGGTGTATCCGATAAGCAGGTTTTGTCCTTGAACGCCAATGCTGAAGATAAAGATGAGGGTCAGGATATAGGTGATGTGTTCTGGAGCATACCAGGGAATGAGAACAAGTAGTAAGAGGAGGACCCCTACCCAGACCCTGGTCCAGGGCTTTCGTACGAGTTGGAGCTCCTCCTTGTAGCTTTCTATTAGGTCCATCCTGAGTTTATCCTTTGACTTGCTCGATTAAAACGAGAAATGAAGAGCAAAACAGAGGGGCATATCGCTTACGGCTGCCCGCAGAATGCCAAATTCCAAAAAACCAAAGGTCAAAAAAATCCCAAATTCAAATTTCTAAATGTCAGAAACTTTCTTGGTTCATAGCAAACAGCCATACGGGACTTCTGGCTGTTTGCACTGTTTGGGAATTCGAATTTTGGTCATTTGTATTTATTTAGTGCTTGGGATTTCGGATTTAAGCCTTAAACGCCCTATACGTAACTATTCGTTTTACCGCTGAAAGACCAGGGTTCTTGCTATTAAATCTTGATGTCAGGTTATCTTCCATACATTTTCTTGATCAGGTCTGCGTAGCGCTCCTCCAGGAAACGGCGCTTAACCTTCTTAGTCGGTGTGACGTCACCATCTTCCTCGTAGAAACGCCTGGGGAGTAACTCGAATTTCTTGATCGTTTCCACCCTGGAAAGGGTTTTGTTGACCTTGGATACCTCAACATCAATAAGCTTTCGAATCTCTGTATTCTGAGTCAGGTCGGCAAAGGTGGTGAAAGGGATCCGGTTGTCCTGGGCATATTTGGTGACGTTGTCTTCGTCGATGAGAATCATGGCTGCCAAATACTTCCGGCCATCTCCGATAACCACTGCGTCCTGAATATATGAACTGAATTTCAACTTGTTCTCAATGAAAGCGGGGGTGATGTTCTTGCCGCCCGCCGTGATGAGGATGTCCTTCTTACGGTCCAGGATCTTGAGGAAACCCTCCTCCACGGCGCCCACATCTCCGGTATGAAGCCATCCGTCTTTAATGGTCTGGGCTGTCAGCTCGGGGTCCTTAAAGTATCCTTTAAAGACATTAGGCCCTCTGACCAGGATCTCACCATCTTCAGCAATTTTGACCTCCACGCCCGAAATGGGCTCCCCAACGGTGCCCCACTTGGGCCGGTCAAGGCGTTGAGTCGCGATCACTCCGGTGGACTCTGTCTGGCCATAACCCTCTCTTAACGGGATGCCCAGGGCATTGTAGTACTCGAAGAGTTCGGGCGAGGCGGGAGCTGCTCCGCACACGGCGTACCGCACTCGCTCAAAACCCAACTGACGCTTTAGATGAAAGAGGACCAGCCAATAGAGTGGCCAGTAGAGTGCGCCCCATTGGAAGCGTTCGCGGCTTCCTTTTTCTGTGCGCACATAACGGAGGCCTACGCCAACCGCCAGTTTGTACAGAGCCTTTTTCACGAGCGTAGAGTCGGACATGCGGATGTAGACCATAGAAGCAAACTTTTCCCATATGCGTGGCACACTACAGAAGATGGTGGGAGAGATCTCCCTCAGATTTTGTGCCAATGTGTCGATGCTCTCAACGAAATTCACAGTGCTTCCGGCCTCGACCGCCCCAAACATAGAAATGAGGTTCTCATAAATGTGGGCAAGGGGCAGGTAGGAGAGGAGCTCATCGGTATCATAGAAGGGGTTGGCAGCAACAAAAGAATCAGTGAGATAGAGAATATTTTTGTGGCTGAGCATGGCGCCTTTGGGCCGACCCGTGGTGCCAGAGGTGTATATCATCATGGCCGTATCGTCCAGGTTTATGGCCTTAAGTCGAGCCGATACAGAGTCCGGGTACTGGCGGAGATACTCCTGGCCTTTGGCAAGAAACTCATCGAAGAAGATCATCTTCTCATGGGAAAAACCCCAGAGACCCTTAGGGTCCCAGACGATCACCTGGGTGATTTTGAGCTCGTCCATGATCTGCAGGACCTTGTCCACCTGCTCCTCATTTTCCACGAAGAGCACATTAGCTTCTGAATGGCCTACCACATAGGCCACCTGCTCTGCAGCCGATGTTGGATAGACCCCACAAGTAGCGCCACCCGCGCTCATCGCCCCTAAGTGGCAGATCAGCCACTCGGGTCGATTGTCACCCAGAATGGCCACCCGGTCTCCTGGCTCCAACCCCAGGGACAAGAGACCGGCCGCCACCTCCCGCACCCTCTTACCGTACTCCGTCCAAGAGACCCGGTTCCAGATGCCGTAATCCTTGCGCCGGAGGGCCACACGGTCTCCGAATCGGTGCACCTGATGAAAAAAGAGGTCAGGAAAGTGGGCTGCCTCATACTGCATCACCAGGTTCTCCTTTTCTTGTAGAGTCGCCAACCCTTAGGAGAAACTGCTTCCCCGCCAGCGCCCAAATAGAGTTCCTGGACATCTTCATTTTCCTGTAGTTCCTGGGCCGTGCCTTCCAGCACGATTCGGCCAGATTCCATGATGTAGCCAAAGTTTGCGATGCGAAGGGCCATCTTGGCGTTTTGCTCAACCAGGAGAATGGTGGTGCCTGCCTGACTTATCTTAGTAAGGGCATCGTACACCTCACGCCCCACCTTTGGCGCCAATCCGAGGGATGGCTCATCCAGCATGAGGAGTTTGGGACGACGCAGCATGGCACGCGCCATGGCCAGCATCTGCTGCTCACCCCCGGAGAGGGTTTCGGCCTGCTGCTTGGCACGTGCTTTAAGAATCGGGAAAAGCTGATAAAGGAATTCGAAGTCCTCTTGGATCCCCGCATCTTTGCGGCCCCAACACCCGAGATCCAGGTTCTCCATCACCGTGAGCTCCCGGAACAACCCTCGATCTTCTGGGACATAAACGATTCCCAGACGGGCGATATGCTCCGGAGGAAGCCGGTGGATGCGCTTTCCCGTAAACTGGATTGTACCCTTATTGGGTTGGTCCTTAAGCAGGCCGGCGATGGTTTTGAGTAGGGTGGTTTTGCCCGCACCATTGGGCCCCAGAACCGTGAAGATCTCTTTCTCTTTTACCTCCATGGATAGGCCATGAAGGGCATATATGCGATCATAGTAAAGGGTTTCAATGGTGGCGATTTTTAGTAAAGGGGTCATAAGTCAGTCAAAAGTCAAATCGTTTTAAGTTTTATTGGGCCTTCGGTTCCGGCCAACGTCGGGATACCGGATACCAGATAGCCATAGATAAGAATATGCCCCTTCCGCTTTATCCAGGATCAGGCATCCAGAATCCTGTATCACGATTTTATCACCACTTTAATGGCGCGTACCGAAAGCTTTAATTACAATACTTTCGTTGCAGCAAAGCCCTAGTCTTCCCCCAGATAGGCCTTGATCACGGCTGGTGCGCGCTGCACCTCTTCCGGACTGCCCTGGGCGATCTTCTGACCATAGTCCAGGGCCATCATGCGGTCTGCCAATCTGGAAGCGAGCCTCAAGTCATGTTCTACCAGGAGAATGGCCGTTTTGTACCTACCTTGAATCTCTGTAATGCGGTAAGCGGTCTCCTCCTTTTCCTCAGCTGTCAAACCGGAAATGGGCTCGTCCAGGAGGAGCAATTGCGGTTCCATGGCCAGTGCCCGGCCCATCTCCACACGCTTCTGAACACCATAAGGACAATCTGAAACGCGTAGCTGTCGGTAGGCCTCAAGATCCAGGAAATCGATGATCTCCTCCACCACTTCCCGGTGGCGCAATTCTTCGTTCCGCATGCGCAGGAAGGCTCGGAAAGGATTTTTTCGGAACTTGATATGACGGCCCAGGAGCAGATTGTCCAGAACCGTCATGTGAAGGAAGAGGCGCAGGTTCTGGAATGTTCTGGCAATACCCCTCTGGGCTACCGCATCGGGAGACAAACCCAGGAGGCTCTCCTTCTGAAAAAGGACTTGGCCCTGGTCAGGATGGTAGACACCGGAAATGCAATTGAACATGGTGGTCTTGCCAGACCCATTGGGACCGATGACAGAGAGGATCTCCCCGTCTTCCACCTGGAGGTCCACCCCGGCCAGGGCCATAATGCCACCGAAACTGATGGCAAGTTGATCCAATTGGAGCAAAGGCATATCCTAAAACCAGGGTTTGTGGACCTTGTAATCCGTGACAGGCACGATCTTACCCTTCTCGGCCTTCGCCAGTCTAGAGCCGTTCATTCCATGGTGCCGGTTGGGCCCGTAGTTTACTGGGGCGCCCATGCCCTCGGGTCTCCAATTCTTGATGGACTCCATAGCGCGGATCATCTTCTCAACAGTCAAATCTCGCCCGGCCCGCTTGAGACCCTCTACGAGATGCATCATGGATGCAGACCCGAACACAGCCATAAACTCCATCCCCACGAGCTTGGGATTGTACTTTTTCAGGATATTGAAAACGCGATCTGCCGCGGGATCGAAACCCGGGATATCCGCATGGGCCACTTGGGCAGGATAGACCCCCTCCCAGAGCTTTCCAGCGATCTTATACATGATGGGATCGCCGAGGGGGAAAGAAGCCAGGACCTTGGGTCGATATCCGATCTTGGCGGTTTCTTTCATGATGAGAGCACCGTGCGTTGGGGTCGCGATCAAATAGAGGGTGTCTGCGCCTGACTTCTTGAGCTTGAGGGCGTGGGCACCAAGGGCCCTTTCTGTAACGTCATAGGGAACCGGTCCCACCAATTTGGCCTTTCCGATCAACCCTGAAAGGGCCTTTGCCATCCCTGACCAGCCCAGTTTACCGTAGTCATCATTCTGATAAAAGATGGCGAATTTCCTGCTGCCCAGGTTTTTGAAGGCCCAATTTGTGATCCACTCGGCCTCGTCTTCGTAGTCCGGATATGCAACAAAGATATAACGGAGCTTATCCTTGGGGTAATCCGCCCACATCCGGGTATTTCCATAGGCATTGATGAGGGGGATCTTGTTCTCCGGAAAGAAGTCCCGGCACGTATGGACGACCGCCGTCCCAAGGATCTGGCATCCGGCGAAGATTTTGCCCTTCATCTCCTGAAGATTGGCCAGCGCGCGGGCCGGGTTGTACCCATCGTCCTTCATGATCACCTTGAGCTTTCGGCCGTGGACTCCACCCTGAGCGTTGACATGGTCGGCCCATGCCTTGGCTCCACGAGCTGTAGTGCCCCACAGAGCTGCGGGTCCGGAGAATGGGTCGGTTATGCCAATAACCACCTCGGTGTCTGTAACCCCTCGGACATCGGCTCCGAACGCCGAAGGCGCAATGAAGAAGAAAACAAGCAGAATCCCCATCCAGAATGTAGCCTTTTTCATGGTGACCTCCTATTATAAAAGGTTAAAGTAAGCAGAGGGCCTTCAACGGCCCTGTTCTCGCCGCAGAAACTAAGCCGTCTATGTTTTTTTGAGCCTTCCCAGATCCGCTTGACTGATGGAAAGACAAGTTCTTTACGGGTTTGGAGGTTAACGTAACCAATAAAACTTTAGTGAAAACGAAGTATATTCAGTATAAATCAATCGGTCAATCGTTATTTCCGCGATAATCCTGAATAGAGGCCATTCCACACCGTTAAGGTAAAATGTGCCTCGATATGATCTCCTTCATGATCTCCTGGGTCCCCCCGCCGATGGAGAGGATCCGGTTATCCCGGTAGAGTCTTTCCACCAGGTATTCACGCATGTAACCAAATCCACCATGGATCTGGACCGCGTCATAAGTGACCCTGTCACTGACCTTACAAGCGAAGTTCTTGGCCATGGAGATCTCTTTGATCTGTTTCTTCCCGGCATCTATTTTGGCCGCAACCCGATAGACAAATTCCCTGCTCGCCTCCACGAGGGTGGCCATGTCCGCCAGCTTGTGGCGGGTGACCTGAAAACCGGAAAGGGGCCTCCCAAATGCCTCCCTCTCCTGGGCATATTTCAGAGACTCTTCGAGGGCGAGTTGCGCGGTCATATTGGCCATGATGGAAAGCTGGAGTCTCTCGTTTTGAAAGTTTTGCATGATGCCGTAAAAGCCCTGGCCCTCTTTCCCAAGAAGGTTCTCAACAGGCACCTGGCACTCATCAAAGAATATCTGGGCTGTATCCGAGGGCCACCATCCCATTTTTCTGAGTTTTCTGGAGACAGAATATCCTGGTGTATCTGATTCTATGACCAGGAGACTGACGCCCTTGAAGCCTTCTTCACCCGTTCTTACGGCACAGGTCAATTGATTCGCCCTGGCGCCACTGGTGATAAACATCTTGCCCCCGTTAACCACATAATGGTCACCCTTAAGAACCGCCTTTGTGCGGATATTGGCCACGTCAGAGCCGGCGTTTGGTTCCGTGATACCGAGGGCCGAGATCTTATCTCCTTTTAGAACAGGGGGGACAAAGCGTGTCATCTGTTCCTCTGTGCCCAAGGACAGAATAGGAGGGATACTGATATCCAGAGACCCGAGACCTGCGACCACACCGGAAGAGCCACACCGCATTAATTCCTCGCAGGCGGCTATTTTGAGGAAAATATCCCCTCCTGAGCCGCCATATGCCTCCGGATAGCCAATCCCCAGGATACCCGCCTCTCCCGCCTTCCCATAGAGCTCTCTGGGAAACTCGCCCTTTTCCTCCCAGTCCTCCACAAAAGGTTTGATTTCACGCTCCACAAATCTCCGGACCGTGTCTCGCACCATGTTGTGGGTTTCGCCAAAATACTCTTGAGAGCCGCTCATGGCATATTAACCTCAGCCGAACTTCCCAATGACTTGGATATTTCCTTCTCCTTAACCGGGGGAGGATCTAGCCTGCCTCGTACTCGTTTTCCCTTTATCTCCTCTCCATCCTCCGCAGTAGCCTGCTACGGAGGACGGACCACCAGGGGCTGTGCCACAATCCTTTTCGTCATTCCGAGGAGCCGGAGGCGACGCGGCGATCTCTTTATTTCCGATGCATTATGAGATTGCTTCGGTCCTCCCGCCTCCGCGGGAGTCCCTCGCAATGACATCGTGCCATAGCCTCCCAAGGGGGAGGATCTGTTGGGTGAGTTGAAGTTAAGAGGATTACAGCGGAAAGAGCTGTTCTATCCGCGAAGCCAGCATAATGTCGCCAGTCGCCTTGAGTTGGCCGCTCATAAAGGCCTGCATGCCATTCAACTGCTTGTTAACTATGGCAAGCCATGTTTCAGCCGACAGACTCAAAGTCACCGTGGGAGAATCATGGGTACCTTCCTTGATCTCACAGGCCCCGTCTTTGATGATGACCATCCAGTTTCCTCCACCCTCTCCAGTGATTTCATACTGGAAGACCGCATCCAGTCCCGCGGCAGCGCTGGGGTTAAAAACTGAAGCCATGTTGTCAAAAGTCTCTTTCACACTCTCAAAAGCCATTTTCTTCCTCCTTCTCTTGATGTTTTTTTGTGATTTAACCTAGGACTCTTTTTTAGACAAGAGCTGAGGGTTATCAGGAGGTGGTATGACCACCGCCTCACCTTCAGCAATGGTTTCCTCGCGCTGATTCGTCCAAGTGAGTACCATACGCACCCATCTCTTGTCTTCTATTTTCTCTCCCACCCGGGCCTTTGCCGTGATGGTGTCTCCAAAGAAGGTTGGGGCCTTGAAACGGCAACGAATCTCAACGGCTATTGTGCCGAGCCCAGGCAACATCATCCCAAGGACCCTGGCAATCAGGCTCTGGGGAAGGGCACCGTGGGCGATGCGGGCCTTGAAGGGCGTCTGCTTTGCAAACTCTTCGTTCAGGTGCAGCGGATTGAAATCTCCGCTGATCCCGGCAAAGAGATAGACATCCGTTTCCGTGATCGTCTTGCTAAAACTGGCCTCCTCACCTATTTGTAACTGATCGTAACTTTTTCCCAGCTCATATTCCATGATCCCACTCTCTTAAATTTAACCGCAGAAACATCTTTAATTAACCGCAGACCCGCCTTCGCCTTTAGGCTTCGTCGAGGCAAGCATCCGCAGACCTTTTAGCCGAGCGACTTGCTCGGCTAAAAATGATCAGGCCCTTCGGGCAAATCCAAAACCATTCTCTTTATCTCTGTTTTTGAATGCCGAAAATTAACCAAAAGCCCAACCTTTATTCCAGTGGCTTTCATATAGTTCAATAATTGCGCTTGGTGAGCTTTGTCTATATTTTCTACGGTCTTGATTTCAATTATGACCTTATCTTCAACAAGGATATCTGAAAATATTCGCCAACCACCTTTCCCTTATATGAAACTTCTATTGGAACCTGACTTTCAGTTTTCAAATCTCGACCCTTCAATTCACTTAGCAAAGCCTCTTCGTATACCTTCTCAAGAAAACCAGGCCCAAGAACCTTATTTACTTCGAATATGGCGCCGTTTATGGCATAAGTAAGGTCGTTGATATCCATCTGAACGTACTCAGTTCCTGTCGCGAAGCGACTGGACTGATTTGTTCGGCCAGGTCGGCCGAACAAATTATCTGTGTTCGTCTGCGTCTGTAAGCGGCTAAAACTATTTCCCCTTGAATTTTGGTTCTCTTTTTTGCATGAAGGCCATCATGCCTTCCATGGCATCGTCGGTGGAGATGGCCCTACCCAGGGCTTCGCACAGGCAATCGACCGCTTCTTCAAATGGCATATCGCTCATGGCATAAAAGGCCTCTTTGCCGATGCGCATTCCGATAGAACTCTTAGAAGTGAGAAGCTTCAAAGTCTCTTGGATCTCCTGATCTAGCAGATCAGGTTCCACGGCTCGCGTAATGAGTCCCATACTTTCCGCTTCCGTGGCCGGAATCTTCCGACCCGTCAGGACCATGTCCACGGCCTTTTTCCTGCCCACATTGCGATAAAGGAGCGCACCGACCATCATGGGAAAGATGCCCACATTGACTTCCGGGGTGGAGAAGAACGCGTCATTCCTGGCTATGACGATATCGCAGGATAGCATGAGGCCAAGCCCGCCGGCAAGGCAAGGCCCATTTACCCGGGCGACCAATGGTTTGCCGAACTGTGCCATCTTTTTGAGGAGTTCTGCGTAGTTCCTTGCTCCGGACAGGGGGTCTTCCCCTTCTTTGGCTAGCGTCACCGCCAGATCCGCGCCAGAGCAAAAGGCCTTTTCGCCCGCTCCTGTAATGCAGACGGCGAATACATCGTTATCCTGATCAGCCCTGTCCAGGTGGTCCAAGAAGGCAGCGATCATCTCCTGGCTGATGGCGTTTCTTCTCGATTCACGATTGATCGTCAAAAATGCTACGCCACCCTTCACCTCGTAGAGAAGATCACTCATTTCTTAGCACCTCGTCGGCGATTCTCATGCGGGATATCTCCGAAGAGGTGCCGGCGATGCGAAGATATTTTGCATTGCGGTAGCCTTCTTCGGCCGGATTCCCCTGAACATAGCCCTTCCCACCAAGAATCTGCAAGGCACTGCTGGCCACCTCTTCAGCAGACTCCGAGCAGAAAACCTTGGCACAATGCACAAGGACTCCCGCCTCCCTATCTCCCGTTTCAACCATCCAGGCCGCTCTATAGGCAAGGAGTTGGGCCGTGTGCAACAGGGTCAGTATCTCTGCCAATTTAAAACCCACCTCCTGGTAGGCAATAATCGGTTTTCCTCCACTTTCGTGGTTCTTGGCGTAAGCTCGAGCTGTGTCAAAGGAGCGGTGCATGAGGCCCAGACTACCCGCCGTGAGGATTTGGTCCTCCCACATGCGCAGCGTCTTGGGGAGATTTTCTTGTTTGAAAGGGCCCATCAAAGCGTTTGATGGGGCAAAACAGTTTTCAAAAGATATGGGAGAAATGGTGGCCCCATTATACCCAAGGGTTGAGAGCCTCTGACCCATATAGAGACCCTCAGCATCTTTCTCAATCAAGAAGAGTACTATATTTTCTTCCCAATTTCCTGCAACAGCGATCCAGTCCGCAATGGGGGCATTCACCACATGACCCTTGGTCCCGTCCAACTGAAAGCCCCCATCCATTGAAAGGGCAGTGGTCTGCAGAGGAGCGTTTTCAATACTCATGCCTGTCTCCGATAGAGCCACGGCACCGATAAGCTGCCCTTCCTTTATGGCGGGAAGTATCTTGTCCTTTTGCTCAGGCGTGCCAAAGGAAGCAACCAACCGCCCAAAAAGCCGCGCAGTGACCTCCACCGATAGGAAGAGGGAAGGGGAGATGGTGGCCAAGGTCTCTTGCGCAGCCAACATACTTACACCGTCTTTCCCGTTCTCCAATCCGAGCGCCAGGTAGCCAATTTGCCCCAACTTCCTGAGCCATTGTAAGACCTGATCTCGAATCTGTTGAGTCTCTTCACCTTCCAGCTTTTCGAGAGCTGCCCTGGAATCCGGGTCAAACAGTTCCCGGAGCTTTTCCCGGATGGCTATTTCTTTGTCTTTGAAATCGAAGTTCATGACTCCTTGTCCGTGGTCCGTTGTCCGTAGTCCGTTGCAATTCTTTTCCCACTGACCACAGACTACTCACAACTGACAGCAATGATCTCCGCGGCTTGTTGGCCGCGCGAATTCAAAAGAAGACGCTGCTATATATCCACACTTCACTAAATTAGTTTGCAAATTATCTTCTTCTGTATCTCAGAGGTTCCTCCGCCGATGGGGGCCAGTCGGCTATCTCTGAAGTATCTTTCCACATCATACTCATGGCAGTACCCATAGCCCCCATGGATGACCACCGCGTCATTTGCGGGTCCCAGGCTCCAGTCTCCCACAAAGAGTTTGGCAATAGCGGCCTCCAAATGGTTGAGAGGTCTTTCCTGATCTTTGCACCAGGCGATGCGGTAGCATAAAGACCTGGCCGCTTCAATGAAGATCTTGATGTCAGCCAATTTGTGCTTGATGGCCTGGAATTCGGCGATGGGTCTACCAAACTGGTGGCGCTCCTTTGCATATCGAATACATCTCTTCAAAACATAGGTCATGCCGCCGACAAAGGGTGCCAAAATGGCGCTCCGATCCCACTCCACGGTCTGCATGGCCATCAGGAATCCGGTTCCTTCTTGGCCTATCAGGTTTTCTTCCGGTATCTCGCAGTCTTCGAAGATGAGTTCCGAGGTACGAGAACCTCTGACCCCCATTTTGATCAGATTCTTCCCCGCTGAAAAACCGGGTGTGCCCTTTTCAATGACAAAAGCTGAAATCCCGGCATGTTTCGAATCCTTGTCTGTCTTGGCATAGACGACGGCCACATCCGCCACTGGACCGTTGGTTATAAACATTTTACTTCCGTTCAGGATATACCGATCCGCCCGTTTTGCTGCACGCGTTGTGATAGAAGCCACATCAGAGCCAGCGCCAGGTTCGGTGAGGCCCATGCATCCAATCCACTCGCCTGAAGAGAGTTTGGGAATATATTTTTTGCGTTGTGCGT
>JASFEQ010000026.1:0-21744 GCA_050124735.1 Desulfobacteraceae bacterium
GAGGGGAAGGAGGTGATGTGAAGTCATTACATTGATTGAATGAGAGTCGCTCGAAGGTTCATAAAAATCTTTTACCTTGGAGGTTATCATGGCCGAAAATAATCAAAGATCAGGCCCTGGCTTTTTAAAGAATTGGGGTGCAGGGCTCACGAATTGGACGGAGAAGTGGATTCCTGATTCCTTAGTCATTGTATGGATTCTGAGCGTCATCGCCTACATATTGGCCCTCATCTGGGGCTTTGATGCAAAGGTCGGCTTTGGCGGCCGGCTTTTTGAGTCTGTGGCAGCTTGGGGCAAGGGATTCTGGATTTATCTCAAGTTCGCTATGCAGATGTGTCTCATCATGATGACGGGCTACATTCTGGCCCTATCGCCGCCGGTGCGACGCCTGCTCGATGGCCTGGCCGGGTTGCCGAACCAAGAAAAGCCCTCTCAGGCCATTGTGGTAATGGCCCTCTTCTCAACCCTCTCTGCCTGGCTTTCTTGGGGCCTCTCTATCATTGGTAGCGCCGTATTGGCCCTGTTTATTGTCCGCCGCAACCCGAAGGTAGACTACCGGCTTTTGGTTGCGTCGGCTTACCTCGGTCTAGGCTGCACCTGGCATTCTGGGCTTACTGGTTCCGCAACCCTGATGATGGCATCGCCCGGAAATGCTTTGGTAAAATCGGCCATCGCCGACGGGTGGATTACCGGCCCTATTTCTACCGGCACTACCATCTTTCACCCTTTCAACCTCATCCTGGTGGCGGTGATCATCGTCGTTGTCACTTATCTGATGGCCAAGATGCACCCATCTCCGGAAGACACATACGTGGTCCAACCTGAACTCATGGACAGATTAAAGATCTATGAACCGCCTAAGCGAACGGCAGCTGGGTCACCCTCAGATTGGATGAACTGGTGGTCAGGCTTTAATATCATCATCGTGGTGGGTGGAGCGATAGCACTTTACACCTATCTCAAAGGCAAACCCCCTGGCAACTGGCTGACACTCAATAATGTCATCTTTTTCTTCCTTATGCTCGGCGTGCTTTTCCATTGGCGGCCTTGGTCTTTCCTGAAGGCCAGCGAAGAAGCCGGCAAAGCGGTCTGGGGTATCGTCATCCAGTTTCCCTTCTACGCGGGAATTTACGGTCTAATCAAGTTCACCCTTTTATCTCAGGTATTCACAGGCTGGTTTGTGGCCTTTAGTAATTCGTCGACATTTTTGATGTTTGCTTATTGGTACGGCGGGCTTTTGAACTACCTGGTACCATCGGGTGGCGGTGAATGGCTGATGACAGCGCCATACTTGCTCCCCGCGGGAAAGGAGCTGGGCGTGGCAGCCAATAAGACCGTCATCGCATACGCCTGGGGTGACATGATGACCGACATGATTCAGCCCTTCTGGGCAATCGCGATGCTTGCTGTGGCAAAGCTCAACTTCCGTGACATTATGGGTTACTTGATGGTCATTTTTGTTATTTACTTTATCATAACCTCCGTTGCTTTTCTGTTGTTGCCTTTGTTTTAATCTCTATTAGTTCATCTTATGAATGCTTAAAGGGGCCCTAATGATGGGGCCTCTTTGTTATTTATAACTTCTCATACGCTGAGGTATCTGTTAACACCACGGGTACAAGGCAGAGTTTTCAAATTTAGTGTTTTTCGCAGAAAAGGAGATTTCATGAAACTCTACGATGCAACACTCCCCATCCAGGGGGGCATGGTCACCTTTCCTGGGGACCCCCCTTTTCAAATAAAACCCTTCTTTCAGAGGCAAAAGGGGGACCCCTTTGACCTGGCCCTTATGTCCATGGGCACTCACCTGGGCACGCACTTGGATCCTCCTGCTCACTACCTGGAAAGAGGAACCACGGTAGACCAGTTACCGTTGGATGCCCTTGTGGGTTCAGGTATAGTCCTGGATATGACAGGCAGGCCTTCAGTGGATCAAAAGGACTTGGAGGAATCGGAAATGGGAGATCATGTCCGGATTCTGCTGAAAACGGACAACGGCCCGCGGCTCCTGGACTCTTCCTTTCATGAGGACTACGTCCACCTGACTGAAGACGGCGCCCGTTATTTGGTCAGGCGAGGCGTTCAGCTTGTTGGAATTGATTATCTTTCCATCGAGCGTTATAAGAATCCCGGAGCACCCGTGCACCATGTACTTTTGGAAGCAGGCATCGTGGTGGTAGAAGGCGTCCATCTTCTGGACATTGCGCCTGGACCCTACGAGATGTTCTGCCTTCCCCTTCGGATCAAGGGGGCAGATGGGGCACCAGCTCGGGTCATCTTGCGGCAGTGACACTCCTTTAGAAAGGAGAGACTATCTTGTCCAATCCAAGAAAGATTATGCAAACGGACGTGGTCGTTGTGGGTTCCGGTCCCGGTGGGGCCACAGTGGCTCGGGAACTGAGTCGAAGGGGAAAGAAGGTGATCGTATGCGAGGCGGGCGCCTATCATAAGCAATTTGGCTATACCATTTTCATGATCAACATGTTGGCATGTAAGGGGTTGACTTTCTCAAGAGAGGGTACATGGGTCGTCCGTCCTAAGACGGCGGGTGGGGCCTCTGTGGTTTTTAGTGCCACGGCATTCAGGCCTCCTACATGGCTGAAGGAGAGATATGGTATCGATTTGAAGAGGGAGGTGAAAGAGCTTTACGAAGAGATACCCCTTCAGCCTCTTCCGGACGGGTTGATAGGTCCTGCGGCCAGAAAAATTATGCAATCTGCCCAACATATGGGATTTGACTGGAAGCCCTTGGACAAGTGGATTCGCCCTGAGAAATGCAGACCCAATTGTGGGAGATGTCACGTGGGGTGCAATGTGGAAGGGGCAAAATGGACGGCCAGGGAATTTTTGCAGGAGTCAAAATATTACGGGGCCAAACTCCTTCTCAAGACCCATGTGGATAGGATGTTGACTGAAAACGGAAAGGCGGTTGGGGTCAGGGCAAAGACGCCTCAAGGGTGGATAGATGTAATGGCAGATATTGTGGTCTTGTCTGCGGGGGGTCAAGGGACGCCCCCAATCCTACAGCGCGCAGGACTCTTCGACGCGGGTCAAGGCCTTTTCGCAGATCCTCTCTGCTTAGTCCTTGGTGTCTGCGACACCCAGGGTTCCCTGTACGACATTCCCATGACTGCGGGTACGCATCTGGATGAAGACGGCATCATCATGACAGATTTCCAGCTCCCGCCCACGATAGTAGCTGCCTTACTTGCCCTATCAGGACCTACGGGGTTGGCCTCTCTGCCGAAGCTCATAGATTTCAGGAAGACACTCACTATCATGGTCAAGGTGAAAGACAGCTTGCACGGGTGGGTCCACGCGGATGAGTCATTCTCCAAGCCTTTTGACCCGGAAACGTGGTGGAAACTTAACAAAGGGGCGGTTCTCGCTGAAGATATCCTTCTGAAAGCGGGCGTGAAGAGGGAAAAGGTCATGAAGACGGCGTTGGTCGCTTCTCATCCAGGGGGGACGGTCCGGATCGGTAACCTGTTGGATAAAAACTGTCAGACACCCATCAAGAACTGCTATTGTCTGGATACTTCTATCATTCCAGAAGCATGGGGACTACCGCCCACGGTAACGATTGTGGCCATGGGAAAACGCCTGGCCAAACACCTGACGACACCCAAGAAAAAAAGGGTCACAAAGAAAAAGGCGAGTCAATCCAATACGCGTACCTGAAGAACTAAAGTATTGTCTGTCGAAAACTGGAAATTTAAGGGGCGACCCCCATTTTCGTCCTCCTTGGCCCGTCGTAGCCTCGGCGAAGGCGAGTGACGTCTGTCGTCCGTCCTCCGTCGTCTGTCCTCTGTCCTCTGGGAATCGCCTCCGGCGATAATCCTTCCCAGCCTCCTAGCCTTTATATCCTACAGGCATAATGAGCAGGGGTTCGTGTGATGGGGGTGTCCCCATAACCTGTATCACGGCCTCATCCTGGAAGGCACCCACAATGCCGGCGCCAAGCCCCAGGGCCTCTGCCTGGAGAAAGATGTTTTGGCCCATATGGCCCGCCTCTATCATGGCATATCTCACACCCCTGTTGCCGTACCTGCTCGTGATTCGGGCGTACTCCGCACAGATAACCAGGTTCAGAGGAGGCGTTGCCATCCACATCTGTCCCAGGGAAGCCCTTGCCACCTCTTCTCGAAGGTCACCTTCTGATATAAGGGACACACGATGGCCCATTGGCTCATAATGATAAATTCCGGCGTCCATCCCTTTTATGCCTTCTTCACCCACAAGAGTGTATATGTCCATAGGATAGCAAGCGCCTCCCGAGGCAGCTGCCCGCTTGTAGCCCCTCTCTTCCGTAATCCCGTAGGCCGCCCAGAGGAGTTGCGAGAATTGCTCCAGGGTTAGTTGCTGTGAGGTGAAAGACCGGATTGTCCTTCGGACTTTGATGGTCTTTTCCAGTGAGACCTTTCCATCCGTCTGCGCATTTGGAAGATCCATGTTGTGCTCCTTTTGATGTTATTATCTGCTCTATCGCAGGGACCATTTAAGTAGCCAGGGAAACTCGATGAAACATTGCAAGCATAACAAAGGAGTCAGAGGTTGTAAATTGGAGGGACCACCAATCTAGGCCATTGACAATGCTTTCCATTTCAGATTAGAGTAAAAGTTTGTGTAAAAGAATCGTCACCGGTCATTTGTGCTTATTACATAACCAATGACCCTTTAATAACAAGGTATACACTATCCAATCGGAGTATAACAATGTCCAATGTAGTGGTCGTGGGAACACAATGGGGCGATGAGGGCAAAGGCAAGGTGGTTGACCTTCTCACAGCCAAGGCGGACCTCGTCGTTCGATTTCAGGGAGGAAACAATGCGGGTCACACCCTGGTGGTCAATGGTGAGCAGACCATCTGCCATCTCATTCCCTCTGGTATCCTCCATGATGATAAGAAGTGCCTTATCGGAAATGGGTTAGTGGTGGATCCGGAGGTCCTTTTAGAGGAGATGGACAACCTGACGCAACGGGGTATTGTCATAAATCCCGAGAGGCTGTCTCTAAGTGAAAAGGCGCATATCATTATGCCCTATCACAAGGCCGTCGATCTGGCGAGAGAGGTGGCAAAGGGAAAAGATAAAATCGGAACCACTGGCCGCGGAATTGGCCCATGTTACGAGGACAAGGCGGGAAGAATAGGCATCAGGGCTATTGATCTCCTTGAAACAGAGACCCTCCAAGAAAAAATCAAGACCAATCTGAAGGAGAAAAATTTCTACCTCACAAAGTTTTTAGATGCAGAGCCTCTAGAGTTTCAGCCCATCTTTGATCAATACCGGTCCATGGCAGAGACGCTTCGGCCCTATGTGACGGACGTGTCCATAGAGATTGACCAGGCCATAAAATCAGGGAAAAAGGTGCTCTTTGAAGGTGCCCAGGGCACGCACTTGGACATAGATCATGGCACATACCCATTTGTCACCTCATCCAACCCCGTATCAGGGAGCGTATGCGCTGGGGCTGGCGTGGGTCCTGACAAGCTGCACCATATCAACGGCATCGTAAAGGCCTATACGACTCGGGTTGGCTCCGGGCCTTTTCCCACAGAACTTCTGGATGAAACGGGCGATTATATCCAGGAGAGGGGCGCTGAATTTGGTGCCACCACAGGGCGCCGTCGACGCTGCGGTTGGCTCGATCTCGTGATGGTCCGGGACTCTGTCCGCTTCAATGGTCTTAGCAGCCTGAGCATTACCAAACTGGATGTGCTGACAGGATTGGAAAACCTGAAGATCTGCACGGGATATGAATATGAAGGTGAACGCATTGGTTCCAGGCCCACGAGTCTCAAGAAACTTGCCCAATGCACCCCCGTTTACGAAGAGTTACCCGGATGGAAAGAAGACATTACCGCTGCAAGGCAGATGGACCAGTTGCCTGCTGAAACAAGAAACTATCTGACTAGAATTGAGGAAATCACTGAAGTCCCTCTCTCCATCGTCTCAGTGGGCCCTATGCGGGAGGAAACCATTGTACTGAAAGACCCGTTCACCCCACCTCCACTTTAGGCACTTCTTCATGATCACCTTTGATAAGGAATATGACGTCATTGTGGTGGGTGGAGGCCATGCGGGTTGCGAGGCAGCCTTGGCAGCCGCCCGGATGGGGCACCCTACCCTACTTCTCACCATAAACCTGGACCACATTGCTGCCATGAGCTGCAACCCGGCCATTGGTGGGCTGGCCAAGGGCCATCTTGTAAAAGAGATAGACGCCATGGGCGGCGAGATGGCCAAGAATGCGGACCAGACGGGCATACAGTTCAGGCGGCTAAACACCCGCAAAGGCCTGGCCGTCCAGGGCTCCCGGTCCCAGAATGATCGTGACCTTTACCGAAAAAGGATGAAGTCGATCCTGGAGGCCCAACCCAACCTGGATATCAGACAGGCCATGGTGGATCAGCTTCTGGTAAAGGATGCAAGGGTTTATGGCGTAGAAACCCAGATTCATGAAAGATTTTTGTCCAAGACCGTTATTTTAACGACCGGAACCTTCTTGAGGGGCCTTATCCATATCGGTCTCGACCACTTTCCTGCAGGGCGTATGGGTGACCCACCATCCACGCGCCTGTCAGAACAGCTGCAAGAACTTGGATTTGACTTGGGAAGACTGAAGACAGGGACAACACCCCGTCTGAACGGCAGGACCATCGATTTTCAGAACCTGGAAATCCAGCCAGGTGATGAAGACCCGAGGCCTTTTTCCTTTACCACCACAGACATACCCTTGAGACAGGTTCCCTGTCACATTACCTACACCAAAGAAGAGACCCATGATTTCATAAAGGGGGGATTGGACCGCTCTCCCCTCTACAGTGGTGTCATAGAGGGTGTGGGTGCCAGATACTGCCCCTCCATCGAAGACAAGGTGGTGCGCTTTGCCGAGAAAAAGAGGCACCAAATATTCTTGGAACCTGAGGGACTGGATACGACCGAGATTTACCCCAATGGGTTGGCCACCAGCCTACCCGTAGATGTGCAGATCCAGATGGTCAGATCCATTTCCGGTCTGGAAAAGGCAGAGATCCTGAGGCCAGGATATGCGATTGAGTATGATTATGTGAATCCGTTGCAGTTGAAGCCAACGCAGGAGACCAAGATGGTGGAAGGGCTCTTTCATGCAGGGCAGATCAATGGCACCTCAGGATATGAAGAGGCAGCAGCCCAGGGTTTTATGGCTGGGATCAATGCGGTTTTAAAGGTCCGGGGTGAAGAACCATTCGTCCTTCCCCGATCCCAGGCCTATACGGGGGTCCTCATTGATGACCTGGTCACCAAAGGGACCAAAGAGCCCTACAGGATGTTCACGTCCAGGGCAGAGTACCGTCTCTTGCTCCGTGAAGACAATGCGGATTTCAGGCTCAGAGACGTGGGTCACAAAATGGGGCTGGTTTCCGATGATGTCTACCAGGGCTTTTGCAAAAAGCGAGAACACGTGGAGCAACTGCTAACTCGACTCTGCGAGTTCAAAATTCGGCCTGAGCCTTCGGTCATTGACCGATTACAAAGGATGGGTTCCCCTCCCATCAAGAATATCACCCCACTTGACCAGCTCCTTCGGAGGAGCGAAATCTTTTTTGAGCATCTCCGAGAATTTGATCCAGGGCTAGATGGTGTGGAAGAGAGAATCGCTGAAGAGGTGGAGACGAGGATCAAATACGAGGGATATATTCACCGCCAGGAGAGACAGGTGGAGAAATTGAAGCGAATGGAACATGTGAAGCTCCCCGAAGAGATCGACTATAGAACCGTCTATGGTCTCTCCAAAGAGGTGAAGGAAAAGCTGAGCAGGGTGAGACCCATTTCCCTGGGCCAGGCCTCCCGCATCTCTGGAATCACACCCGCAGCACTTATGGCCATTCAGGTGCATCTGAAAAAATATGGCATTGATTACAAGGGCTTAGAGGCGTGACCCTGAAAATGTAGGGGGAAAAGGGGGACGTTGTTGACTATCGTGACTAACTAACTTTTCCCTTGTTTCTCATAAATATCCTTGAAATAGCCGATGTGGATACTCCCAGTTGCCGACCGGCTTCCGCTAAGGAAAGGCCATAACGTTCCGTAAGTTCGATTGCCAATTGTGCTCTTATCCGAGATATCCGGCCTCTGCGACTTCCCCCCTGCAACTCCTCCTTGTTTAGTCCTTCTTTTCTACAAATTTCTTGGATCTTCTTCTCCGCCTTAATCCTGCGTTCATTGGTGGAAACTTGGTACTTTACTTCATTCTCAGCTTCTTCTAGGATGCGCTCAACAAATTCGCCACTACCCAAGATCCTTTCATCACTAAGCACCTTTTCCTTGCTTCTTCGAAGTGATAAGACTTGTGACCATCCGCCTAGTGTGCGGATTAACCCTCCGCCTACCAAATCCTCCCTTCTCCCTTGTTCAATCCCATCTTTTACATATTCACGGTAAGTACGTTTGGCCTCCGATTCCTTTGTGCCAAACCATGCCAATACATAATTTCTATCCTGCCACTCCCTTCTCTTCGTGCCCATGATAACCCCATGTCCACACCAAAAATACCGATCAAGTGCGGACATGTCCTTCACTATTTTCGCCCTTAATGGATTTAAGTGTATGTATCTGACAAGTTCCTGGAAATAAGCATCTTCATCACACACTATTGATTTATACCGATTCTGAAACAAATGACCATGTCGCTTATGACGAATGTTGTATGCTATTGCATATCCTGTAAGAAAGCGTCTCATATATTTCGATAATCCGAGAGGGCCACTCTTAAGAAGGATATGTGCGTGATTTGTCATTAGTGACCAAGCATAAATGGATGTGCCGGTCTCCTGAGCGAGCGCTCCCATACGTTTCACAAAATCGGCCCTATCATACTTATCCGAGACTATCTCTTTTTTCTCTATCCCTCGGACAATGACATGATGAAGAGTACCAGGTGAATCCAATCTTGCTTGTCTCGGCATAATGATTAATTACCTTTGATTCCAAGCTTCTAATCCATAGTCCACGCAATCCTAACAGAGTTAATCACGATAGTCAACAACGTCCCCCTATTTTCTAATGCTGAGTGGAAATTTGATTTTAGGTACAAATTGGGATAGAATTGAAACATTTAAGGATCTTCTAGAGGGTCCCTAAACATTAGCCGAAGGAGAAATCTTAATCCAGGTTTTGCATACTGAACATCAAAACCCCATCTCTCGTCAGGAGAGAGGTGAGGGTTTTGTTTTAATAAGGAGGTTGGGGAGCAATGAAAGAGAACAGGTCTTTTGACGGGAGTAAACTCTCCGGATTCATTTCTACGATTCAAGAAAAATATCCCAGCTTTATCAGAGAAGGCGCCAGAGCCTCTATATTTTTCACGGCATTTTTGCTCGGGAGCCTAGCAAGCCTATTTCTTGATATATCCATTTACTGGGGTTGGCTCATCTGGCTGGTTGCCGCATTTGTTTCACACGTCATATGCGAGCAACTCTATAGAAGACACGTGTTCGCCTGGTACGAAGCCAATTTGCGTTTCGAAGATGAGGATTGAAAAGATCAATAGGTGGCGCTAAAGGAGCCTGTGGGGCCTGCAGCGCACATAAAAGGAGAGTCAGAATGGCAAAAAAGGACGAGGATAAAGAACTGGTAGCCTCTTTCAGTTCAAGTACCGTTTCGGATGTGGAGTATGATATCATCAAGGAATTACAAATTCTTACGGATGGCATAGAGAAATCTCTTGATGAATCTGATACAGTTGGTGTAAGAGACAAGCTTCCCTATTTACGACATCTTATAGATGATTTAGAAGAGATCCTCTCAGGGGATTTTGAAAATCTAAGATACAGGAGATTTATCACCAAAAAGACGCTCTAGCGTTGAAATGCAGAGTGCTGATGCAACAAGCTTCAGCAGGTTCTTGGTGGTTTTTAGGAGGCTCAGAATTGACGGACGGTATTGAGAAACGGAGACACCCCAGAATCCCTGTGAGATGGCCCGTTACAATTATTACTGATAAGGGAACCATAGAGGGAGAATCCAGAAATATCACTATCGCCGGCGTATTTATCCACTGCCAGGAAGAAATCCACGAAAATGAAGTCCATCAGATCATTATAAAGATCCCCAAACAAGAGGCCATCCTGGTCAAGGGGCGGGTGGTTTGGTCCAATTTCGATAGCATGGAGGAAACGAACACTTACCTTGGAATGGGGTTTTCCTTCATAAAAATCTCTGAAGACGACCGGATGGTTCTTGCCGATGTGATCTCTCGCCATTCCAAATCCCCAAAAAGCGACGACCCCCAAGAAGAACAAGAAGAATAGGAGCATAACAGCCAAACAATCCTGCCTTCAGAACCTTCCTTTCTATATCTCTCACCCCACAAAGTAAGGCATTTCGAATGGAAAAATAAGGGATTTCCTGATTGAAATTATTTGAAAAAATCATGTACAATGTGTACCTTCTTTAGAAGTCCTCCCAGGTCTGTTGGGATCGTTTTACCAGGGAGGACGGGGGTTAGGGGGTTGTCTTAAGTGTGTAAAGTTCTACCAATGTGTGGAACTGGATTTCTCAAATCCAGGTATTCACCTTCATACCTTTGCGTTGAGCTCACCTTGGGAACGCTCCAAGTCCTCTAAATCTAGAGAAATTTTCCGCCGATCTGAATTGGTATCCTTTTTGCTTTCCTAGGGCAAATCCGTCTTTGGGATATTAGAGGATCGAGGGGGCTATTTAGAACGATATGATCTCATTCCAGAAATCGCGCTATAGGGGCAGGGTCATCGTGGGTCCAACCCATCACCTGCTAAGGGCAAACCGAACAAAGAGCCATGTGGGGCTGGGTGAGAAAAGGAGATTTAGACGATTTCAGGCACCGCAGAACGCGTTTGCTCTCCTTAGAGGTCCTGACGGCAGACTGGGCCAAATCATAGATATCAGCAGGGGTGGCTTGGCATTTCGTTATGTGGGCAATGGCGGGCAACCCAAAAGATCATTTCAGCTGGACATATTCTTGGCCAATAATGGTTTCAATTTGGAAAAGGTGTCTTTTAGAACTGTTTCGGATTTTGAAGTCAGTAAGCAAAGCCTTTCCAATTCTGTGATCATGAGGAGACGTGGCGTTCAATTTGATGAACTCAATCAAGACCACGTTTCGCGACTGGAATATTTCATAGAAAATTACGCTCTGGGCGCAGTGTCCTGAGACTTTTTTGGTTCTCGGAAGCAAGTTCAAGAAGAGAAGACAGATGCTCCCTCATAACGGATACAGGTATGGCGATTTCAGACAAGACACATGATGAGCCCAACATTACCGCTCGGCTGATTCAATTGATCATGAAGCTGTCTGAAGATGAGCAGCGCCGTCTACTGGATGAGCTAGAGACGACCCACTTTCTGAAGAAGAGGAAACACGATAGAAAACCCTACTTCTCCGTCGTTGATTATGCCAGTCAGGGAGGAGCCTACACGGATTTCATTCAGAACATAAGCGCTGGCGGGCTGTTCATTGGGACCGGCGCACCATTCCATGTGGGACAACAGCTCTCATTAGGTTTCCCACTGCCCATATCCCAAAAACATATCATCATTGGCGGTGAAATTGCCTGGGTGAGTCCGAAGGGAATTGGCGTAAAGTTCAGTCCAGTGGACCGCGAACTGGAGACCATGATCAGAAGCCTTGTGGATATGATCTAGCAAGTGAGAAACAGTAGAGAATTCGGGGCCAGAGGGCCCGCCTTTGGGTTAACTCTGAAAGAACACTGTTTTCAAAATTTTCAAGTGACTAAAGTGCCTAAAGTGAAGGAGTGGCTTTCAGCGCACATTATTTTATTACAATATAAGACGTGGTCTCATCAGTTTGCCAGTTTGCAAACACTGCCTTTCGTCTGTCACGCCAATCATGCCATCGGAGTTTCTCTCTAACCGCGTTACCCTGCCACCTTGTAAATCGACGATTTACTTTGACTTGAAAAACTTTTCTTATTCGCTTAACTTACAACACTGACTTCCGCGGTCCAACCTCTGTTCACAGGATATTCCGTTGGGAACACAAGT
The DNA here is from genome assembly GCA_050124735.1 of Desulfobacteraceae bacterium. GTDB lineage: Bacteria > Desulfobacterota > DSM-4660 > Desulfatiglandales > HGW-15 > JASFEQ01. The sequence continues at coordinate 12,028 of JASFEQ010000026.1, forward strand.
GGTCTTGAATAGCTTTTTCGAAGCCGCTAATCCGCATTAAGGATAAGAAGCGCCGTCTCTGAAGAGGGTCTGATGAAGGCGATTCGTGAAACCAATAGCCAAGTGGTAGAGTGGAAGGGCAGGTGGGAATACGAACTGCGCTCAAACGGGGATATCATTGGAATTCTCCATTTTAAAGAGAACCAAGTGACGAGAGCCGTGGCAGAGTCTGCAGAGGGGTCCTGGAGGTTTAGAAAGAAATGGTTTCCCTTTGATAAAGTGATCCTTTTTCAGGGTGATACGGATACAGAGGTCGGTGTACTCAGGACAAAACTGGCCGGAGACAAGAGTTCCCTGGAATTCCCCGATGGGCACCTATTTTACTGGAAACCCACGAATGTTTGGCGCAACAAGTGCACCTTCACCGATGCATTCGGAGAACACCTCCTTCATTTCAAACGGAACTCCAATCCAATCAGTGTCCTTGCAGCACCTAAAGGACATTCGACCGGCAAGGTGGAAATTACACGATTTGGTTTTTATATGTACGAACTTCCCTTGTTACTCCTTTTGGGCTGCTATCTCATGGTCATAGACTCCATATAACGCTGTCGGAAAACGCCCATCTGCCATTCGACAAGCCGTTCGACAGGCTCACGTTCCTGAGCAAGGTCGAAGGACTCATGGCCCTGAGCAAGGTCGACCCTTCGACACAGCTCAGGGTCGATGCTGAGCAATGTCGAAGTATCGAAGGGCTGCGTTACCCTCGTCCCTCGTCATTGCGGCGTACTTCTATGTACGCCTCATTCCTCAGGATTTCGACAGCCTTGCAGCCAGACATTTTCCATCAGCCTCTCAGAAGCCGGTTTTCCGACAGCCTCTAAACCTCTCTAAACCTATTCAATTTGTAATATATCCCCCCCAAGGCCATCAGCTCTTTATGGGTGCCCTGCTCGCGGATACGGCCATGGTGCATGACCAGTATGCGATCCGCTTTCCGGATGGTGGATAGCCTGTGGGCCACAACAAGGGTGGTCCGCGTCTCCGTTATCCTGGAAATGGCTTCCTGGATCAGTCGTTCGGTTTCAGGGTCAACACTGGAGGTGGCCTCATCAAGGATGAGCACCTTGGGGCCATATGCGAGGGACCTTCCAAAGGAGAGCAATTGGCGCTCACCGGCCGAGAGGGTTGACCCTCCTTCACCTATTTCCTGATCCAGGCCATTGGGCAGCCTCTGGATAAACCGGTCTGCATTGGCCTGTGTCAAGGCCCGCTCCATGACCTTCATGCTCACTTCATCTCGCCCTAAAGAGATATTTTCCTTAAGGCTACCTGCGAAAATAAATACATCCTGCATGACCAGGCCGATCTGGGAGCGAAGCTCTCTTTTTGACCATTTCCGGATATCAACACCATCCAGATAGATGGCCCCTTTGCCCGGATCATAAAACCTCTCTATGAGGTTAACCACGGTGGTTTTCCCGGCACCTGTGGCCCCCACAATGGCTACCATTTCGCCAGGTTTCACCTCGAATGAGACATCATGCAAAACTGGATAATCTTCTCGATAGGCGAAAGAGACCCCCCTGAACTCCAAGTGCCCTTCCACAATGGGAAAGCTTACAGGGTGTTCGGGCTCCGGTATCTCCTCTCTATGATCCATGAACTCGAGTATGCGTTCCGTAGAAGCCATGGCTGATTGCATGATATTGTACTTTTCCGAGATGTCCCGAATGGGTTTAAAAAACATCTGGATATAACTGATGAAGGCCACCAGAGAGCCAAGTGTCAGCTGCTCCCCGATAACCTTCCCACCACCATGCCATATGATCAGGGCAACGGCTAAGGCGGAAAAGAGCTCCATGATAGGCATAAAAACGGCGAATACTCTTATCTGTTTCATGCCGGCCAGGTAGTTTTCATGGTTTATCCTGGCAAAACTCTGGATTTGGGAATCTTCCCGGGCAAAAAGCTGGATGATCTTCATACCAGCCAGCCGCTCCTGCATGAAGGCATTCATCTTCGCCACTTTTGCCCTGAGTTCCCTGAAGGCCTCCCGTGCCAGACGGCTAAACAGGAGCGTAAGCCCAAAGATCAAGGGAAGGATAACAAAGCTTACCAGAGCGAGCCGCCAGTTGAGATAAAGCAGGACCACCAGAATGCCCACCAGGATAAAGATGTCCTTGAACACGGTAATGACGACCGACTTAAACATCTCATTGAGGTTTTCAACGTCATTGGTCACCCTTGTGACCAGTCGTCCTACGGGGTGGCGATCGAAGAAGCTCACTGCCTGAGACTGGATCCTCCGGAACAGCTGAAGACGAATATCCTGCATGATATTCTGGCCCGTGAATTCCAGGACATAATACTCTCCATAACCCAATGCAAAGGCAACCAGCAGAATCGCGACAAGGACCACCCCCAAAAGGGCTACGCCTCTTAAGTCTCTCTCCCGAACGCTTAGAATTTCCCCCCGGCTCAGGCTATTCAACGCTTCCAGGGGAACGACAACAGAGCCATCCCTCATCCTGAGGAGAGGATCTCCCTGTTTCTTAAGCCTGGCCGGATTTATGTCTTTGGGGTCGATCTTATAGTACCGGTCCGGTGAAATTATGCCCTTGCTTCTGAGTCTATGAAGAACCGCCGGATCTATTTTCTTGATATCTGTGTGTGAAATGAGGCCATGTAACCGGTCTTCACTCCTTTCTAATTTGAGACCACGCGTTCTCATAAAATCACGCTGATCAGTCCTTCCCATGGCAGAAAGGTGGACCGTGTACCAGGATGAAAGGATATATCTATCGATGGCTATCTTCGAGAGATAGGGCAGGGCCAGATTCAGGATTGTGATGAGAATGCTCAGGCAGAGGCCCAGAGAAATCACCTTTTTGTATGGAAAGGCATAACGGGCCAGCCTCCTCAAGAGCCGCACGTTGTAGGGCTTACCCAAGGGCCCCTCTTCCATATATCCGTAATCACCCCACATGAGTAAATCTCCAAGTGAGCTAAAGTTTTTAAAGTGACCCGCCGCCGCCTGTTCGCGTAGAACACTGGAGCATGGCCAAGCAGTGCGAGATGAATGACCAGAAAAAGTTGCTCAGAAATGGCTATGGCGGGCAAGCTAAAGGGATCTAAAGTGCCTAAAGTTAGGGACCAAGAACCTTATCCTTAAATGACCATTCCGTGCCGTGGAGCGAAGCTAAGTGGCACCAAGTTCCAGTTCCTTTGCCAGGAGCTGTTTCTCATAAAGCCTGGCGTACTCATTGCCTCTGTCCATAAGGGTTCTGTGGTCGCCCACCTCCACCAATTTCCCCCCGTCAAGAACGACTACGAAGTCCGCCCGGCTTATTGTGGAAAGCCGATGAGAGACGATCAAATTGGTTTTCTGCGCTCTAAATTCCAGGACCTTGTTCAGAATTCTTTCCTCTGTGCGTGTATCCACCATGGAGAGGGCGTCGTCCAGAATAAGGATGGGGGGATCGGAGAGAAGTGCCCGGGCTATGGTCAATCGTTGCCTCTGCCCGCCAGACAGGGTAACGCCGCGCTCTCCAAGCACTGTGTCCATACCATTCTCAAGGGCCTGGATCTCATCATATATCTCCGCTGCCTTCAGTGCAGCCTCCAGAGACTCCTGGGAAAAACCGCTTCGGCCGAAAAGGACGTTGTTTCCAATGGTATCCGAGAAAATGATGCTTTCCTGTGTCACAAAACCTATGGACTCCCTTAACGTCTTCAGGGGGATATCCAGAACCTCCATGCCATCGATAAACAGGGTCCCCTTTGAAATGTGGAAAAGTCGAGGGATGGCATGGAGAAGGGTGGTTTTCCCAGAGCCGACTCGACCCACCAGGGAAACCGTTTGGCCCGATTCTATAATGAGGTCAATCTCCTTTGCCGCATAGGTCTCTTTCCCAGGGTATTTGAGTGAAAATCCTCTGAACTCGATACGTCCTCTGATTTTTGAAACCCTCAGAGGTTCGGAGGGCTCCCCGACTTCAGGGACCTCGTCAAGGACTCGATTGATACGGCGCATGGACGCGGCGCCCCTCTGGATGAGGTTTGTGACCCAGCCCATGGCCATCATGGGCCAAGTTAAGAGATTCAGGTAACCTATAAAGGCCACAAAATCCCCTGTGGTGATTTGTCCAAGAATCGTCAGCCGACCACCCATCCAAATGATGATGGCTAATCCCAAATTGGTGAAAATGGCCATCATGGGGAAAAACAGGGCAATGGTCTTGGCCAATTTCATGTTCTCAGAAATATACGTTCTCCCCTCCTCTTCCACCTTTTCCTTTTCCCATGGCTCTCTGCAGTAGGCCTTGACGACCCGGATTCCCGCAAATGCCTCGCGTACCCGTTCCGTCAAATCCGAAAAGGTATTCTGAACGCTTTCATAACCTATGGACATTCGGCGGGTGAGGATCCGGGTGAGATAAATAATGATTGGGGTGGGGATCAGCGCAATCAGGGTCAGATAAGGGCTGATGGATATCATAAACCCTATGGCCGCTATGCCCAGCACAAACCCATCCGTGAGAGCGACCATCCCCATCCCTGTGGCCATTCGGATGGCGTTGATGTCATTGGTGGCCCTTGCCATGAGGTCACCTGTCTTTGTCCTGTGGTAAAAGGAGAGGGAGAGGCTCTGAAGATGCGCGTAGAGCTTATTTCTCAGCCCTTCTTCTACTTTTCTGGAATGGCCAAACAGGAGGTGGCGCCAGACATAACGCAGGAGAGCCATGGTGGTGGCAATGAGTACGATGGCCATGCCATACTGGAGGAGAATGCCAGATGTGGCCGTCTTAAAGGTGAGGGCGTCGATGACCCTTTTGATGACCAGAGGGATCAACAGCTGGAGAAAATCCACCAGCAGGAGACAGAAAAGCCCGAAAGCAATTCGCCACCTGTTTCGGACGAAATACTCTTTTAATGGCTGGAACGTCTTGAACGTGTCAATTATTCGAAGCATCCCTCGGTGACCTCATCACAAAATACGGGATTGGACTTTCCACCCTCCAATCGGTATGATTGCTTTTTACAGGGTAATCTAAGGGTGATCAAGAGTTTCGTCAACTTTGCACCCAGTCCACACACTATTTATATGATGGCTGAACCGAAAGAATCCACGTGCAGGTTAAAAGAGCAGGGCCTGAGACCTGGCAGCTGCCGGGTCAAAATAGATGGAAAACATGCACTCGCATGCCAGGCCACCCTCAAGGAGGAAAATGGGAAATGGTATCGGCTCATCACCTCCATTCATCTCTCCCGCCCTGAAAACTATCTCTCCATCTATCAATCCGGGTGTAATTTTTCCTGTAGGAAATGTCACTCCTGGTATTTCAGTAAAGTGAAAGATGGCCGTTGGTATTCGCCCCAAGATATCCTGGAACAATCGGTTGCCTATGAAAAGATCGTCAATCTCTGGGAACCGAGAGAAAAGGCCACATCTTGGCATGCCCATGATAGCTGCAGGTCCTGTGGAAGCTGTATTCTTCAAAAGAAGAGACCTGACTCTTGCCCCGATGTTCTCCCTCCAGAATCCATCCTCTTGAGCCCCCAAGGTTTTGGGCCGGCACGAAACATCGTCGCCTTTACAGGGGGGGACGTCACCTGCCGACCCGAGTTCTATGGCGAATGCGCCAGGTTAATAAAGGCTCAGACCAAACTCTGGTTATTGATCGAGACCAATGGCTATGGACTGACTGCTCAGAATTTAGACAACCTTAAAGAGGCAGGAGTGGATGCCTTTTGGCTGGATATCAAGGCTTTTGATCTGGAGAAACACAAATGGCTTACAGGATGCAGCAATGAACATATCCTGAAACTGCCTGAAGAGATGATCAAACGAGGCTTTGCGTTGGAAGTGCTCTCCCTGCACATCCCTGATCTTGTGGAAACGGACGAACTGGTAAAGATTGCCCAACGCCTCAAGGAGACAAATTCTGATATACCCTTTACCATCCTCGCCTTCTTCCCTGAGCACCAGATGAAGGATTTCAGAAGTCCTACGGTGGAAGAAATCGCGGATGCCTATCAGGGCGTAAAATCAGTGGGTTTGAAAAATATACGGCTCGGCAATGTGGGCGTCTTTGCACGTACTGAAAAAGATCAAGAATACCTGATGTCTCATGTGGATAAGAGCTCGTTTTGAACCAGCAGGGCCAGGCCTACACTCTTGACAGATGGCTATTGTCTGTCAAGAGTGTAGGCCTGACCCCTATATTCCCAAGGAGGTTTAGCCATGAAAAGTTTTCGTAAAGAACTGTTCTTCAAGGTCCCAACCAGAAGGGCCTTGATCAATATAACCCCCGAGGTCGACGAATGTTTGAGGGAGAGCGGCATCAAGGAAGGCCTCGTTTTGGTCAATGCCATGCATATCACGGCCTCTGTGTTTATTAATGATGACGAATCGGGGCTCCACCATGACTATGAGGTATGGCTGGAGAAACTGGCTCCCCATGAACCCGTATCCCAGTACAGGCACAATGTGGGCGAAGATAATGCGGACGCCCATATGAAGCGACAAATCATGGGACGAGAGGTGGTCGTTGCCATTACAGATGGCAAACTGGATTTCGGCACCTGGGAGCAGATCTTTTACGGGGAATTTGATGGTCGAAGAAAAAAACGGGTACTTGTAAAAATCATTGGAGAATAAACATCTGAAAGCGTAAGCGGGACGCCCTTAAAATTCTAAGTTGACAGGCTATTGGTGTAAGTATCTTAGAATTTTAAGGGCGTCCCGCTGTTCATTTGAACATCTTTTCCTAAATGGCAGGGTCATCACGGCCCTGCTTTTTTGTTCCCCTTCTTTTCATATTCAATTGTTAAAGAACACCGCATAAACCCACTTTCCTGTCACACTTTTCGTTGAATAACACCTGAATTACGCATACTCGCTGTCAGACGAGGGGGATTTCTAGCACTTCGGCCTGGAGATCTAATAATAAAGTATGAGTCTCCCTTTCAGGGTATTAGATGAAAATCCCACTTTCTACCGATTGTTTTTCCAATGAAAAACGGTAAAATCTACTAAGACTTGACACAAATTTGTTTTGGCATTTGGCTTACTTGCGAAGAGATACCCAATAGCGTGAAGGAGGTGTGAATTTTGACTACTGCATTTGAGCAAAACATATCCCCCGGAATCAAGGCCAGATGGCCAGTTACGATACTTTACAATAGCTGTCTAATAGAAGGCGAATCAAGGAATATCACGGCAAAAGGTATATTAGCCCGCTGGAAGAAACCATTGCTGGAGAATGAAACTTATCGGATTGTCATCACACTTCCTCATAAGCGTTATATAGCGGTCAGGGGGAAGGTGATATGGTCTAATCTGGATGGCATTGACCCCAATGGCACCTTTTCAGATATGGCCTTTTATTTTGTGGAACTGCCTGAAGAAGACCGCTCTCTTCTTAAACAGGCGGTTTCAGCTCAACTTGCATAAAAAGGGCTAACGCCCTAGAAAGGAGAATGACCATGAAAAAAATCTGTATCATGAGCGAAAAAAAAGAACCTCGGGTTCTTGAATTGATTCGCAGAATCACCTATGTCGGGCGGTCTGCTATTACTGATGTCCAAATCAAGGACAGATACGTTTCTCGTGAGCATTTATTGATGCGAAAATCAGGGGATAAATTATTGATTATGGATCTCAAAAGCAAAAACGGTACCTTCCTTAACGGCAATCAGATACGCCCTGGTACTGAGATTGAAGTAAAGGAAGGAGATTCCATCGTTGTTGGTCTGAACGTGATCTGCCTGGGGGAAAAGGGTTCAGAAGAAGCGTTAGCTTTTATTGGTTCTGTCTACCCTTCCAATAAGCATGGCGCCACCGATACACTCGTTTCTTCCATGAAGCATGGCGCTACGGATACACTTGTTCTTTCCAAGAAGGATGGCACCACGCCTACACTCGTTTCAAATAATTCAGGATTGCAGCCTGTGAATCGCAAGCCGGACAATCTGGAATCAAATCTGACGCTTGGCGCTTGACATTCTATCAGTTTTCAAAAAGGGGTTAACTAATTTAATCATGGATTAATTGGGAGGAATAGATATGTCTTTTTTTACCCGTAAAATAGTTGGAGATAGGAGATCAGGGAAAGACCGCAGAAAGTCAAATACAGGAACTAAAAGCGGGATGGAGCGAAGAAGTGGTAAAGATAGAAGAATGAGTTTGTATGACCGTTTGCCTGAAGACCAGAGGAACACCGTAGAAATTATTATAAAGCATCTGGAAAGCCTAGGCGGCTAAGAAAGTCGAGGACTGCCACTACCAGGTTTGTAGATAGTCCCGCTGCCATCCATATCAGCTCGCCTTCCATGTAGATTTCCGAAAATCCTTACACAAATTTCAGGTATTTCGAACCCCAAAACCAGGTTTCCCCTGATTGTGCTTCAAATATAGAAAGAATATTCTAACTAGCTGTTACCAGGTGAAAGGCATCTGATCAGCCACTCCTTCGTGTTTGGCTATCCTTTTTCTACACCTGGTCTAAGCCCCTGGCAATCCTTGCAGGCGAGTTCAGTGTCAGGGGCTTTCTTTTGTCCCCATCTTAATACCTTGCCTCAATATGATGGATAGACCTCTCAAGAAAGAAAAGCTTTTGGAAAAAATCAAAGAGCTTCTGACAACGGACCTGAATCTGGACTTTCTATTGAGATGGGAAGTTAAAGAGCTTGAAAGTCTATTTATTTCTCTGAAGGACAGATTGAGTAGGAGGGTCCGTTGATTGATACCAGGTGTGAAACAGATGAACCGTATAGAACGTGCTTTGAATACAGCTATCAACTGGGAAAAACTAAAGGAGGTCAAAAGTTGAAATCATTGGGGAATAGATGGCGGGTCTACTCCCCCTTTACATCTCATGGGTCCATTTTTCGCTGTACAAAATGCGCTCAAGCTCACGATGTGTGAAATAGGGGTCGTCATTCCTCACATAGGGAAGCAAGATCCTCTTTTGTCGCAACAATTCCCGGGAGATTTCCCCAAAGATTTGGTCCTGTTCATAAAGGGCGGCCTTGGCGATTGTCTGGCCGTAGGGATTGACAATCTCACTGCCCCCCCAGAACCGGTGGGTTCTGTGCTGGTTGGAAATGTCTTTACCCACAACAGCGTTGGCCCCTTCTGATTTCGTGCCTGAGTGCTCCCTTCTGTTCTCAAGGGTTTCATCTCCAACGCGGTTTGCGCAGATGTTATAAATTCCAAAGACACGGGAATAAAACGTATTGATGATTCCCCAGGTCTCTATATTATTGAATTCATCTCCCATAGAGCCCTCTAATGAATTAATAATAGTCACAAAGACATCTGCCTTTCGGGTCACGCTGATGTAGGGGAGTGATGGGTGCCACACGTCATTACAAATGAAGACAGCGATGGCAAAGCCATGGAGCCTGAAAACGGGGACCTGCTTTCCGGAAGCGAAGTACTTCCTCTCCTCAAACACACCATAGTTGGGCAGGTTGAGTTTGCGGTAGGCGAAGAGTATTTCTCCATCCACCGCCACAAGGGCAGAGTCGTAAAAATTCATGGAGCGTGATTCCTCCACAAACCCCACCACAGCCCCCGTCCCTTTTGTGGCAGATACCAATTTTCTGATCTCTTGGGAATCCAGCCTCAGGGCCACTTCATGATACCTTTGCCCCATGAAATATCCTGTTAGGGCGAGTTCTGGGAAAACACTCAGATCGATTCCCTTCTCCTTGCCCTGGTGGATTTTG
>JASFEQ010000027.1:0-21212 GCA_050124735.1 Desulfobacteraceae bacterium
TCGACAGAGATTGGGCACCGATGGGTGCAGAAGAATACGAACACTTGTTGAACGCTTTGAATCTTGATTCTCAGAACGAGATATGGGTGGCGGGCAGCACTCACCCAGGGGAGGAGCATATTATTCTGGATGCGTTTGGCAGCCTCCGCAGGTTTTTTCCCTTCCTGCGCCTGATCATTGCCCCAAGAAGGGTGGAGCGGGCTGGGGATATCAAAAGGTTGGTTATGGACAAGGGATCCAAGGCTGTGTTGAAGACTCAGATCCCCACGAAAGGCGAACCTTACGAGGTCTTGATACTTGATACCATGGGGGAACTTGAGCGTATCTATGGCATTGCAAAAATAACTTTTGTAGGTGGGAGCCTGACTCCTGTAGGTGGGCATAATCTATTGGAGCCTGCCAGCTTTGGTAGGCCAGTCCTTTTTGGGCCACACACTGACAATTTTGTCCTCATGTCTCAACTCCTCATTGAAGCCGGTGGAGGCCGGAGGGTGCGAGATGGGGAGGATCTTTTTGAAACAGTGAAAGGGCTTTTGAGTGATCCGGAGCAATCCAACAGAATGGGCCGAAAGGCCAAAAAGTTTGTGGAGACAAGCCGAGGTGCCCTGGAACGCGTCATGGAGAATATTAAAGGCTGCCTTGATGAAACGAAAGATCCTGTAATGTGAGCTTTGCGCCTGGATTTCTGGCGCTCTGTCTTAAGGTATGTTGGGATCTTTGCTTTTTTCCGGATTTGACACCGGCTCGGACTCTACGCTCTCCCCATCAGGTTCTGCGCCAAGCGCCTCGGCTTCACGAGCTGCGTCTTCCATCTTAGCCATGGCCTTTGCCGCTCGACGGGCAGCCTTGCTCGACTTCTCCTTAGCCTCGAGAGTAGTCTTTACTCTCGCCATTATGTCTTCATCCTCTCCAGACGCGACAGCAGACTCCAGCTCCTGGAGTATTTTCTCCGCCTCCTCGGCTGCTTCAACCGCCTCCTTTTCCGCCTCGTGGGCCTTCTTTTTGGCGTCAGCAAGGCTGTCAAGGGCTGCAGCGAGCTCACCCGCCTGCCCCTCTTCCGGTTCAGCGTCCAGCTCAATGTCCTCCGCGGCTAGTGCAAGAGCCACAACAGGCAGACGAAGCATAAGATCATCAACTTGATGATCAAAGGGGCCCAGCACTTGATGACCCCGAAGCCGAAAGGGGAGAAATACGAGAGCCGCATCAGCGGAGTGCTCCGCTATGGCATTGAAGTTGGCCCCCTTGACGATCTCAGGGTCCGCTTCGATCCGCACGTCTTGGAGGGTCCTTTGCAGTCCCTCGATGGTTTCCTCTGATGCCCGGTCCTGGCTGGCAGCCAGGACCCGAATCTTGGCACCATCCCAGTCTTCGTTCCTCGTCATCAAGTAGGCAAGGAGGAGCATAAGGCGACTGGTCGCGTCGCCCCACCACCACACATCAATCCGCCTCTCACTGGGAGGTAATGCTTCAAGAGCAGCCCACTCTGTTTCCTCTGCATCCAGTACAACAATGTTGCAACCGAATCTGAACGCTTCACGAAGATTCCTTGCGTACCGCAACTCTGCCACGCCGAGAACCCCTTTGGGCGCTTGCTCCAGCCAGTTGAGGAGGATCGTATTTGCTCTCAGGGGCCCAATTCCGAATGCCTGTACCAAGGTGTGCATCCCAGCTTGCAGGTTCGGGGCCGCCACCACTAAAGGAAAGGCTTTGAGACCGTACTGGGCGATACTCTTGCGGAGTTCTTCCTCCGCCTCCTCCTTGAGCCTCAACATCTTCACCCCTTCGCCTTCCAGGATTCGAACCGCCGTGGTCAAGCCGCTGCCGCCTTCCAGCCAGGTCGCAAAGCGCAGGAGCCGTTCACGCCTGGGAGAATCATGGGAAAACGCGAGCAGTTGCGGTCGCCAATCTCTGGGATGCTCTGGTTCCGAGGCTGCTGCAAGGAGGTTCTCCCGGATGCGCTGGAAGTGGTAGGAGCGTCGGCTGTCCGCCCAGCGAGCAGGGCCAGCGGTTCGCTTGAGGTATTGGTATATGGCAAACAGGACAGCAATGGCCACCGCCCCCGCTCTCAGATCAATGGCTAGCACGGCGCCAAGACATACAAGCCACCCTAGAAGACTGAGGCGAGGATGGAACCAGCGAAATCTTGGCCGGAAGGAAGGGCTGGAGGCGCGGGCTTCAAAAAATGTCGCGTAGTTGAGAAGGCCGTAAGAAATCAGAAAGAACATGGACACAACTGGGGCGATCAAGTTGAGTTTCCCGAGGCCAACAGTGGCAAAGGCAATCCCGCAAGAGAGCAAGACCGCTCGCCGGGGATTTCCTGTGGGGCCTGAGCCCTTGGCGAATGGCAAAAGGAATGGGAAAATTCGATCACTCGCCACGGACTGAAGGATTCGGGGGGCGCCTAGAAACGAGGCCATGCCAGAAGAGAGGGTAGCCGCAACCACACCGGCATTGATTAGAAATGCAAACAAAGCCGCGCGTTTCATGGCCCCATAATCGCCAGCGAGAACATTATTGGGCAGCGCTGAAGCGAACACCACGGCCGCCCCAAAATAGACGATGATTGATATCCCCACGGCAAGGAAGGTGCCCAGAGGAAGACTCCTGCCTGGATCCTTGAGATCCCCGGACATACTCACACCCTGGGTAAAACCTGTGACCGCCGGGAAGAAGATGGCAAAAAGGACCCAGAAGCCCGGGCCGGATGCAGATGGTGCCCAATTCTGGAGCAGCGTAGCATTTTCCCATTTGACCAAGGCCCCGGCAAAGAAGGAAAAGAGGGCGACTGCCAAAATACCCATAACCACATACTGAAATCTGGTTGCCCAATCCGCACCCAACCATGCGAAGACAAATAGAAATGAGACGGCAAGTGCTGCGATGATTTGAGGAAGGGCTTCCCCTTGCCCCTGGAGCATGGCGGCCACTGCCTCACCAAAACCAATGCAGTAAAATGCTATAGAAACCGACTGGGCCAGGAAAAGGACGATTCCTATGGCCCCGCCAAATTCCACGCCAAGGGTCCGAGAGATGAGATAATAGTCTCCACCACCTTTCACCTTCATGTTAGTGGCAATGGCAGAGAGCGAAAAACTGGTCAGGATAGAAATAAGGTTGGCCAGGCCGATGATGACTAAAGCACGTCCCAGACCTGCATTGCCCACAACGTAGCCCAGGCGCAAGAATAGTATGATACCGAGGATCGTCAGGATGCTCGGGGTGAAAACACCGGAGAATGTCCCCAAAGTACCCTTATTAGCCTGTGAAGTGGTTATTCTTCGCTCTCCAAGTTCCATTGAATATCTCTCATTTGTTACGGACAAAATGGGGCATTTGGGCAGGAATCTCCAGGCTTAACTCCACAAAGCCGCAATACTTTTCACCCCGATACCATGGTGTCTGATAAATGAATTTTCTGTTCCCATTTTTTTCGACCGTATACACGTTGGCTTTCTGGGTTTCCATAAGCCCCTTGAGTTTTGAACGGGCATGTTCCGGATGACAATCAAACAGATTGGTGCCGATTAATTTGGTTCCGCCCTGGTCCTTGAAAGTCTCCATGGCTTTGTCGTTCATCTCCAGAATGATTCCATCAGGATCACACACAGTTATAGACCCTGAAAACGCCTGGACCCAGGAATGATTTTCCATTTTTCCCCCTCCATCTAGTTGAAATAATCTACATGAGACGTCAACAGTTTTTGCTCATGCTCCAATAAATCATTCTCACCCTAAGGGCCTCTTGTCTCAGCTCCAGTTCCCCTTTGCAGCTGGGACAGACGTAGTCATTTCTTCAATCGAAACTTGGGTATTGGGAGTAGCTCATTGACGCCGGCTTCATATTCCAGATAGATCTGACCAAAATGTTTTCTCAGATATTGATATTCTTCTCTGATAAAGACCTTGAAACTGATGTATGCCACAATGGGTGTGAGTAACATTAGCCATGATCTGGAAAACACCAAAACTCCGGGGGCGATGAAAAGTATCCATGCGGCATAGACTGGATTACGAACCAACGAGTAAATACCCGTTGTCACAAGCTCACCTTTTTTGAAACCCGCTGTGACTGCGCGGCCCGAAATGATCAACATGGGTAATCCCAATATTAACAGAATCACTCCTATTACCGCAAAGATGGGGTATGGGACATTTTTTATGGCAAAAAACTCAGGATATAGATAGGTCAAGAGGCTAGATACTATTAAGTAACTAACAGAGATTATGGCTATTCTTGGTCCCACTCCCAACAGAGTCATTCCATTCCTCCATCTTAGCCAGGATTATCCTCTTCCCCTTGGGTTTGGCTTCTAGAGGAGTGTTTGCTAGTGTATACTCCCGAAAGATAGGTCGCCATGAAAATTAAAGCAAAAGGAATCTAGGTTCCTGGAATACTTGCAAACATCTGAAAGCTTTTTTCAGTTTCCGGCTTTGAATGCTTCGAGCATGGGATCAATCCTGTCGTTGCTCTCTTGTTTCTCGTGGCAAAAGCGAACATTTTTTCCCAGATATTCGGGCTTGCGGTCCAGAACCTGGGCGCTGTACTCGTTGTAATAGAGCATACAACCCTCCAGATCAATCACGGTAATAGCCGCAGCTATTTGGTCAAGGATAAGAGGGAGTTGGGATGGGTCAAATTCATTTTCCAGGGAACAGGGCCTTTTCTGCCTCCAGGAGCTGTTTCTGCCTTCTCAAGGCGAAGGAATGGTTGTCAATGGCTCGGGACACGGCGAGTATCCCGTCCAAATGGTCAACCTCATGTTGGAGTAACTCGGATAAATCATCTTCCAGCCACATCTCTTCCTCGCCCCAGTCCATGTTCTGATATCTGATACGGCACCTCTTGTGTCTGCGTACCTTCACGAGTAACTCTGGGAAGCACATGCAGTCATCCCAGGCCTCCATCATTCCTTCACTCTGGCGGTCTAATACAGGATTTATGAAGCTCACGGGCTCATGAATATACATGTAAACAAGCCGTTTCATCACACCGATCTGCGGGGCTGCGATGGCTCTTCCCACGCCGTACCGCTCCCTGAAGGCCATCAGTGTGTCGTGAAGGTCTGTCACGAGTCCCGCAATCTGAGTCAACTCCTGCTTCCGGACTGGCTTGCTGGTCTCATAGAGGATTGGATTGCCCAGAAGAAGAACCTCCCTGACCGCCATAAAATGCCCCCTTTACGGATTTAATCAAGCAGGACAAAACCATAACGGTTTTGAGCGTCGTTCTTATTCTGCAAGACATCGCAGGGTAGTCCCAGATTTCGTACTGTCTTGTATACATCAATACCAAAGCTCTGGTCACAAGGCCTTACTTTGTCAGGGGTCGGACACGGCTCTCCCTGCTGTACCGTGCAGATTTTGCAAAGATTGCAAGTTCTGATTGCAAAAGCGAAATAGTAACCATCAAGGAAAGCCGCCCTTTCCATCTCAAGGACTGCCTTGCTCAATTCTCTTGGATCATGGGAGTGAACCAACAGTACATGATTGTACCTTTTGACCATTTCAACGCGCTCTTGAAAAGTGGTATTTCTCGTGTCGCATCTAATGTTATTCTCGGAGAAATTTTCACAACCCCATCGACACTTCAATATGGCTCGGATGTCAAAAAAAATATCGCGAGGCGAAATGATCTTGGCATCAATCATTTTGAGCTCTTTCGCTAATTGAATATATTTTTCCATTTTCAGCGTCTCTTTCATCATGGAGAACCTGAGTTGTTTTCTTTCGGCTTATCCCAAGGGCGGAGCTGCGGAATCCATCGGGGCACATTTTTTCGATATAGAACGTAGTCCTCTCCGAGCCTTCTCTCAAGATTTTTTTCTTCCACCAGGGGGAAATAACTGGCGTTGATCATGCAAAAGAAGACCATCCATATCGCAACAGGCCACGACTGAGCCGCCATATACAATGTCATTAAACTGAACGGCACCCTCCCCCCGGGGCACTTTCAACCGGATGGTGTAGGGTGTACCAGACGCTTCTTTCTCTGCGATCTCGTCAGGGCTAAGACCGCGGCAAGTCCCGTCATACTGCAATGAACCCTTCTGCTTTCGGGCCATCTCTCGCTTGTGTTCAAGGTCCTCCTTAGTACAAAAACACTTGTAAGCGTCGCCTGATTCCAAGAGTTTTTGAGCCGCTTCCAGATGGTCATCAATAAACTGGGATTGAAAATAGGGCCCCTCCTCCCAAGTGATGTCAAGCCATTTAAGGCTGTTAATAATTCCCTGGATAGAGTCCTCAGAGGATCTTTCCACGTCCGTATCCTCGATCCTAAGGATAAGTCTGCCCCCTCTCTTCTCGGCGAAAAGCCAGTTAAATATTGCTGTCCTGGCCCCGCCGATATGAAGATAACCGGTCGGACTGGGTGCAAAGCGAACCACCACTTCTTCTCCCATTTTCTGCAACCTTTCTCTTTTGTGTGGATGGTATGGGCAACTTGGGGATCGATTATCCCGGACGAGCAGCAAATGTCAATATCTCATTTTCGTCCCGAGGCGCTGGCCACTTATTGAGGAGTCTTTATGTAATCGGGCGCTTCGGGTGTAAGGTGGGCTGAACCATACTTTGCATTATCAGGATAGTACTCTGCAGATAGTTGCACCTTCCCCGCAACCTCTTCCCCCCCTTGGTCAGCAACGAATGCAAGGGCCAGATCGATGCCGGCTGAAATTCCCGCAGCAGTCCATATGTTGCCATCTCGGACAAAACGTTGCTCCATGACCGTGACGTCTTGAAATTTTCGCAACCGTTCGAGGGAGCGCCAATGTGTAGTCGCTTTTTTCCCCTTGAGTAAACCTGCCGCCTGAAGAATAAACGCGCCTGTGCAGACCGAAAGCACATGCTTGCAGGAGTCAGCCTGTTTCTTGACAAATTCAATGAGTTCTTTGTTGGCCACTTCTTTGCGGGTCCCCCAGCCACCTGGAATGAGGAGATAATCGAGTGGGGGGCAGCTGTCAAAACTGTAGTCCGGGACTATTCTTAGCCCCTTGGCACATTGTACCTCTGCACCGGATTGGCTAATGATCAACCGGTGTTCGGGTCCTTCAAAGAATTCACCCCACACGCCAATGATTTCCCAGGGACCAACAAAATCAAGTTCCTCCAACTCCGGAAATAGCAAGAATCCGAATTTCACGGCACAGTCTCCTCCATTTTCTGAACCATCTTACATTTTCAACCATTCGCCTCCCTTTGAGAGGCTCGCTTTTGTAAAGGGGGGTAGGGGGATTTTGCGATGGATGCTAATTCTGCTTTGTGACAACCAAGATATAGAGTTCTGACTCGTCAACAAACTCTTTTATGCTAAATCCAAAGGGTTCAAACAAGATTTCAGCCTCAGACTTTTCCGGGAGATCATCCAAGGGAAAGGGGACTTTTTCCTTTAGAGAATCAATAAATGCTTTACCTAGAGGATGGCTGATAACCATGCGGCCTGCTGGTCTGGTCATTCTGCCAAGATTTGTAAAGGCTCCCACTTTGTCCACAATATTGGGGTAACATGCATTGATGAAAACCACGTCAAGAAACAAATCAGGTAAGGCGAGTTCCCTTATATCTGAAACGATGGCGTCCACATTAGAGTAATGCCTCTTCAGTTGCCTCAGCATGGCCTCTGAGAGATCGCAAGCGAATACGCGGGCTGGCCCATATTTTTGAATCAATGGCACGAGAACTCCTGTACCAGAACCCACGTCCAGGACGTTGTTACCCTTGGCTATCTCGGCCGATGCAACAATTCTCTCTAAACGTTCCGGCACGCCCTCTGGCAGAGGAGGATCAAACAAGTGATATAGTTCATCAAACAATTCACGCTGGAGTCGATTGATCTTGTCCACTTCTTCTTCGTTAGGCGCGTCGTAAGGACTCATAGCGAGCTATTCCTTTTCTATAGCCTTGATGAAGGTGTTGGCCTGTGCAATGGATGCTTCCATCTCTTTTATAAGGGAGGCCACATCCGCCTCGACGGAAACCAACTCACTTCTCAAGGAGGCAATGGCGCGTGCGTTCAGATTGTGCTTCAGGTAAAGCACCTGATCTCGGAAGGCAGAGAGGACAGGGTCAATTTTCTTCTCAACCCGTTTCATGGCTCTGATGAGTTGGGAATACTGCTGTCGCGTCTGCTTCAATTTACGTTCACTGCTTCGGCGCAGGCCCTGGTTGGTATATTGGCTCAATTCATCTTGCCATTCCTCAAAAAGGTCTTCGGCCACATCCTCCACAGCTTCGATACGATCTCCTACGGCTTCGGCTTTGGACTCGCTCTTCTCATACTCCGCCTTAAGCGTCTTATATTTTTTCTCCAGCTCCCCCCCCTCAAATTTCAGCACGCTACTGAATTTTTCCAAGGCCGACTCAAACTGCTCTTTAGCCTCATTCTGCGCGTCGCGGGCCTCCTCAACTCGTTCAACCATCAGATCTCGCTTGTGGTAACCAAACTTCTCCATGGTCCTGTAATAGGTGGTTTCACAACCGAGGAAGAATAATAGAATCGTGAAAAGAGCGGCCAACCTAAGCGCCATTCTCAGGGTGGATTTGGTCATGGATATCCTCCTTCTTGGGGAACACACAAAGGTGATAATAAGATCTACACGGATTCCTTTTCCTTTATGGCCTCGATAACTCTATCTGTCCGCTGATCAGCATAATAGCCGTTGACAACGAATATAGCGTGGATCAACCCCGGAATCCAAAAAAGAAGAGTCAACACCAAATTGAGAAGGGCTTGTATGGGTTTACCGCAAATCAAGACAGCCACAGGTGGAAGAATTACTGCCAGTAAGTACCTCATTTGATTGTCTCCTTCATTCTTGCTTGTTATACACGGAACTCAGCCTTAGCATAGATTTGGAGTAAAATCTACAAACTTGAGAGATGTGGGTGGGATGGTGAAAGGTCAAACTTTTTGGCGAGTTTAGATAAAGGGGTCAGGCTTTTCTACCAATCTTTCAAGAAGCCTTTAGATTTTATGTGGTGACCAACGATCTTGAGATCCGGCCCTCTAACCTCTTTTTGGAAAACGATTTCTTCTTGAGCTTCATATCTTGAATATTGGGTCCTATAGACGAGCTGAACGTAAGTGCCCGTAGCCGGTCCCGTTTTTTTCTCCACATTCCAGTTTAGCAGCTCATAGGATTCAAGGTCTCCGAGCTTTTCGTTTACATGTTCCAATAACCCTATCCATTCATCCTCTGAAACCGCTCCAAAAAAGGTTTGAGAATAATAATTTAGTGTTGATTCGTAATCTCTCAGCTGAATCAGTTCAAAGACCTCGGCCATTGTACTCTCTGCATCATCCTTGGGCTCGGTAAAACCGGATAAACCGCAGCCCGTAATAAAGGGCAAGATGAGACCCAAAACGATCAAGTATTTAATTGTTTTCATGTTAAGACCTCCACGGCCTCTCACTCTAAATGGATTGGAATCCTAAACTGAAGATGTGGCCACACCTACAGGCCTAAACGCACGGCTAGGAAAAACGCCGCGAGTAGCGTCCATTTCGGCCAATGAGTTGGTTCCCTGGATTCGGGATTCAGGCGAGTACCTTTAAAGGATATGGAGACCCTGAGCCCTCATTGAAAGGCCGGCTAATCAAGAGCTGGCCGACCCTGAGCCTGTCGACCTTTCGGCATAGCCCTACGGCAGTGAGACCCGTGGGCGAGGAGTTCGACTGAGGCTCACTCCAAGTCCTCAGGCCGAGTAGGCCAGGGCCGAACGGCTCAGGGTCGGTGCTGAGCAAAGTGAAAGTTAAGCCTTTCCTATTCTGAACATCTTGGTGCCACAGGTTGGGCATACGCCTTGAGTGGCTGGTTTGCCATTCTTCATCGTTATACTCTTGGGGTCCTTCATCTCTTTCTTGGCTCGGCATTTAACGCAATAGGCTTCCATCCTTTCACCCCCTTTCATTTTTGTATTGTGAAACCGTTTGCCTTACAAAACTCAGTAAGATGGGAAGATATGGAAAAAATTCGAGAAAACTGAAAAACCCTTGATTTATTAATTAAAAAATATTAGGTTATATTAACCTAAACTAAATAAAAAATCAATAAAAATCATTTTAACATGTAAGCGAGAATGGCTTTAGGTTAAGTCAAGTTTTTTTCGTAATAACATCGGGGGTGGAGGAAATTCCTCGGAGTTGACACAAAGGTGCCCTATCTGCGCATTGACGGGTGACCATTGGAGATTGATGATTGACGAGTGACGATTGAAGCTCGAACACTGGATACTGATGAATAACTAATAACCAATAACGAATAACTCAAGTGAAACAGGCGCTAAAGCACCTTTCACGGGGCAAACAAGTGACGGGTGACGCATCAGCAATGACTTCCACTAACTGGTCAGGCATACACGAAAAAAGAACCATCTCTCCCGCGACTCTACCTTTAGCTCTCCTCTCCTATCTGTACGGCTTAGGGGTAAGGCTCCGGCTTGCTGCCTACCAAATAAGAAAGGGGAGGTCCCTCCCGGGGTTTGTTGTCAGCATCGGGAATTTGACCGCAGGGGGAACAGGTAAAACCCCAGCAGCCTGCATGCTTGCTGAATGGGCGCGAGATGAGGGATATCGCGTAGCCGTACTTTCTAGGGGTTATGGGGGTTGGTACAAAGGGAAAGTCCTCCAGGTATCGGACGGCAATCATATAAAAGCTGGACCATTTGAGGCGGGTGATGAGCCTTACCTTATGGCAAAGAAACTGGAGGGAATCCCGGTGATTATTTCTGCAAAACGGTATCTGGCCGGCCTATTCGCCCACAAGAATTTTAGAACCAACTTCTTTATACTTGACGATGGTTTTCAGCATTTGGCCTTGAAGAGGGATCTGGATCTGGTTCTAGTGGATGCGGCAAATCCTTTTGGGAATGGATATCTGTTGCCACGAGGGCCTCTGCGAGAGCCGGTCACCCAACTCAAAAGGGCTGATGCCTTTATCATCACACGATCCACTCCCGATGGAGCGGGCGATGAATTGATAGGTGATTTAAAGAATAGATTTCCGAGCAAACCTATTTTCAAGAGCGATCACCTTCCTGAAAGGATCATTGTCCCCAGCAGAGGATCGGTCCATAATGTTGACCTCATTAATGGCAAAGGTATCATGGGCTTTGCGGGTATTGCGAGGCCGGATGTGTTCATAAAGACGCTAACTGAATTGGGCGCTGAGTTGGTTTTTTTCAAGGCTTTCAGAGACCACCATCCATATCGCCGCCGTGAAATCCAGGAATTGGTGACCGAAAGGAGAAGGCTCAAAGCGGATTATCTATTGACAACAGAGAAAGACTGGGTACGTATAGAAGATTCTGTACCCTCATATCCCGATCTGGCTTATCTGATCATTAAGTTCAGCCTTCTAGATGACACAGAGAGGTTCTTCAGGATGGTAAAGGAAAGGGTTGAGCGAAGTGGGAAGACAGAATTCGGAAGGAGGAATTAGCTTAGGGTATGATTTATAGGCTTATGCATACTATCGTTCTGATGATGTCATTCATACCTTTGCGGGTAGGGCAGTTCCTGGGGAAGATGTTGGGCACAATCTTTGCTCTGATTCCCATTGAACGGACAGCCTTATCCTTGGAGCATATTCAGAAGAGCCTCGGCAATTCCATGAGCGTGGCCCAAGCGAAGAGGCTAAATCGGAAAGTGATAAGGCATTTTGCCCAGATGTTCTTTGAGGTCCCCCACATCATGAGACTCAATTCCAAGAATCTAAGTAAGTATGTGGTCTTTGACCGGGAAGAGAATCTCCTTCAAGCATTTGAGAAAGGAAAGGGCGTTTTTTTGCTCACCGGGCATTTTGGAAATTGGGAGCTCATGTCTGCGTCGTTAGCTGTTCGATTTAATGATATGGCCGGAGCGGTGGTCGCGAGACCCATTGATTTCAAGCCTCTGGATGAACTTGTGAATGGTCTGCGTTCAAGGTTTGGGACAGAGATCATTATGAAGCGGAAAGGCATGAGAAGGGTTCTGGGAGCGGTTAGAGAAAACAAGGGGGTGGGCATCCTGCTGGATCAGAATGTGGATTGGTATGAGGGCGTGTTTGTGAAATTTTTGGGAAGGTGGGCGTGTACCAATAAAGGATTGGCCCTCTTGGCTATGAGAACTAAGGCTCCTGTGATTCCCATTTTTCCTGTAAGACAAAAGGATGGCCGTTATCGAATTTTCATTGAACCTGAAGTTAAATTGATAAGAACCGGGGACAAAACAAAGGATGTGGAAGAGAACACAGCACGATTCACCGACATCATTGATAGCCAGGTTAGAGCCCATCCGGACCAGTATTTCTGGTTCCACAGGCGCTGGAAGACAAAACCATATTGTCCCCTCCCAAATGAACCGAGTGCCACGTAAAATCATTGAAGCCTGAAATTGGGGGAAATTGGAATGGAAAGTAGTGGAGAGCAAGAGGAGAGGTGGTCCGCTGCACAGTCGAAAGAGGATGCTTTTTGGCAAAGAGACGGTGTATTAGACTCCCAAATGGACCGCGTTATTTCCCGCTATGGCCCAGTTCTAAAAAAGATAGAAGAACAGCTCCATACCCATTCGACTATTCTTGACGTGGGTTGCGGCCCAACGTGTTCGGCCCAACTATTCAGTGTGGGTCTGAAGACTTACCTGGACCCACTTATGGATTCCTATCTGGAGACGTATCCAGAAAAGCTCCTTGAGGGTGAGAAGATTTGCAGTACGGCGGAAGATATCCCCAAACCAGATGAAAGCTTCGATGTGGTGCTCTGTGTCAATGCCTTGGACCACATGATTCATCCCCATAAGGCATTGGCAGAAATGTGTCGGGTCATGAAAGGGGATGGAATATTTGTGCTTGGTATTTTTCTACACCCACCCCCCATTGCGACGGTGCGCAGGTTCATAGAGAGATGGTTGCCCATTTTCAGAGAGGATGCACACCCCTATTCATACACGCTTAAAATAATCAGAGAAGTTCTGAACAACTATTTCACGATTCAGGAAGAGATTAGGGTGTTCAGAAAGGAATCGGCCATGATTCCCTCCCTTCACCGAGAGGACTGGATGTTTGTCTGCAAGAAGACATGAGTTTTGATGGGTGGGGCCGTAGGGAGTAAAATCAAGAGAATGAACACAATCTCCAATGTAAGCCCGTTATGCTGAGAGTTTCTGGTCACAAGCCGATAGATAGGACTAAAATCCACCGCATACTGATCCGAACCACTAACTGGGTTGGAGATCTGGTCATGACCACTCCAGCCATTGAGGCGGTAAGGATGAATTTCCCCGATAGCACCTTAGCGGTTCTGGCACGACCCTGGGTGACTCCCCTTCTCGAGAACCATCCAGCAGTGGACCATGTTTTACCCCTCAAAACAGGAAACGGGTATGTCTCCCACATGGTCGAAATGATCAAGACAGCCAGCCTGCTGAGAAAGATGAAATTTGATCTTACCATCATTTTTCAAAATGCTTTTGAAGCTGCCCTCCTCGCCTATTTTGGCGGTGTAAGGTTTCGGATCGGCTATAACACGGATGGCAGAGGGTTCCTGTTGTCGCACTCGGTCATCAGAGATGAGGAAGTTCTAAGGGTTCACCAGGTGGAGTATTACCTTTCCATATTAAAGGCTATGGGTTGGGAGGCAGAAAGTAGAGATCCCACGCTGTTCGTGGCTGGGAAAGACAAAGGGGCCATCCAGTCCCTCCTTTCATCTAAAGGAATAGGACAAGACCATTTCTTGCTAGGCTTGAGCCCCGGAGCAGTATTCGGCCCTGCCAAAAGGTGGCCTGCTGAAAGATTCGCCGCCATTGGGGATTGGGCTGTTGATAGGTGGGGGGCAAAGATTGTGGTGATGGGTAGCCAAGGTGAAATGGGTATTTGCGGCGCTGTAAGTCATTCCATGAAGCATGATTCGGTGAATCTTTGTGGCCGCACGAGACTTGGGGAGGCCATGGCCTTGATCGAGAGATGCCAATTTTTTGTGACTAACGACTCGGGCCTGATGCATATTGCGGCTGCGCTAAGTGTGCCGATGGTGGCCATATTTGGTTCCACGGATCCTGTGGCCACGGGGCCAAGAAGCGAAAAAGCGAGAGTTGTGCAGCAAACGGTAGATTGCGCGCCCTGCTTAAAACCAGAATGCCCCACTGACTATCGTTGCATGTTGGGCATTGAACCTGAAGACGTGTGGAGGGAGTTGGAGGGCCTAAGAGATAGCTTAGGCGGCTAAACGAAAGAATCTGGTGAGGACGTAAAATGAAAAAACCTGCTGTTTTTATAGATCGTGATGGCACCATTAATGAGCAGAGAGGATTTATCAATCATTTGAGCAGATTTGCGCTGATTCCAGGTGTGGCTGACGCGGTAAAGTTATTGAACAAAAATAATTTCCTCGCGATAATTGTGACCAACCAGTCTGGCGTGGCCCGTGGCTACTATCCTGTGGCTCTCGTCCACGAAGTACACGAGCTTATGACCAAATCCCTTGAAAAGGAGGGGGCTGCAATCGACGGAATCTTTTACTGTCCCCATCACCCGAGAGGCATCGTTCCCGAGCTTACTTCTGACTGTGATTGCAGAAAACCTAAAACGGGTCTTGTCAACCAGGCACTAAAGGCCTTTGATATTGACATGTCAAACTCCTACGTGGTTGGGGACAGATATGTGGATATTGAATTGGCACTCCGCATGAATCTTAAAGGCATTTTGGTGAAGACCGGATACGGGCTAGGGGAGATGGAATACGTCATTCCGGAGATGCCCGTTAAGCCAAGCCATGTGGCCGAAGACCTATTGGATGCGGTCAAATGGATCTTGAGCGAGGAGAAGGAATAGGATGGGGGAAAGCCCCAAAAGTATTTTAATTATAAAACTTAGCGCGATCGGGGACGTGGTTCATGCACTCCCCTTTTTGGAAGTGTTGAGGAAGAATTTTCCGGAGGCCCGGCTAGACTGGGTCGTAGAAGAGGAATCTAGTCAGATTATAGACGTGCACGAAGCGATTGATAAGGTCATCATCTCCCGCAGAAAATCCTGGCAAAAAAGCTTGTTGAAGGGCAGGAAGGGATTCGTTGCTTTAAGAGAGATCATCCAGTTTCTAAAAGAACTTCGTTCAAATGAATATGACCTGGTTATCGACCTTCAAGGGCTCTTTAAGAGCGCCATATTGACCGGTCTGTCCAGGGGCAAAAGAAAGATTGGTCCCAATTGGGGTAGGGAAGGGAGTCAGTTGTTTTTTACGGAACGGCCCTTTTTCGTGGAAGCCGATAAACACGCTGTGGACAAGTATCTGAAGGTGGCCGAATACCTGGGATGTGAAAAAGATTCCTGGAAAGGTCATATTCCAATCCGAGAATCAGACAAGAGCTCTATTGACAAAATTCTTGATGATAAGGGCGTTCAGAACCAGAGGTTGGTGGCCATTAATCCCTTTGCCAAGTGGACAACAAAACTATGGGAATCCGAAAGATTCGCCGCACTGGCAGACAGAATGCAAAAGGAACTGGGGTGCGGTATTATATTTACAGGAAGCGGACAGGATCGGGCAGAGATAGATGAAATCATGGAGAGGATGCATGAAAAGTCCACAAACCTGGCCGGTGAGACTACCCTGAAAGAACTGGCCTATCTGTATTCCAAGTGTCAGCTTTTGGTCACAACGGATACGGGGCCGATGCACATAGCCGCAGCCATGGATTGCCCTGTTGTTGCCTTGTTTGGACCAACTGCCCCTTGGCGGACAGGGCCCTACGGAAAGGGCCACACTGTGATCAGGGATGAGATTGAATGCAGCCCCTGCTTTAACAAGAAGTGTGACCATGTGAGTTGCATGAGAAACATAACTGTGGATAAGGTCTTTGAGACGGTTAAGGAAAAAATCAACGTGCTTCGAGCGTAAAGGAGGAGGTAGATGGCAATAAGCAAGGAATTATTGGACATACTGGCATGCCCTAAATGCAAGGGAGATATTTATCTGAACGATGCGGGTGATGGGCTGATCTGTGATAAGTGTAGACTTCTTTATGAAATCAAAGATGATATTCCTATTATGCTTATTGATGAGGCAAAGCCCATCGAATAATAAAATCCTTTGCAGGATTTTATAATGCGCCTCCCGAGTGCTCTGGAGAGGCTTAGAGACCCCGGGGACCGGGGGCGTTATCTAAAATTTTACGAGAGGAAAATTTTAGGAAGGTTTTTGGCCCCTCCAAAGAACCCCGCTCAGCCCGCCAAGAGTTATTGCGCAGCTGTTTCAAAAGGCTCAAATGTTACAGATTTTCTTGTCTTGGCCAGGGCCAAAGCTTGAGAGTTTTTCAAAAACGTAAACTGATACGGAATGTGTTTTTTCGGAGCGGCGAAGCCGCGTTCTATAAAATTGCGAAGCAATTTTATGAATGGAAACAGACAAGATGGAACCCATTGACAAAAAACAACGATCGAAAAAAGGCTCCGACAAAAAGGTGGCTGAAGTTTTCAACGCCTTTAAGAAGTTGTCAGAAGAGGGCGCTGAAGAGGATAAGCTGTTTCGGAAGATTAAGTCGCGCTACAAAACCTTGGGTGACCGTGAGAAATGCGAGCTTTTCAGAATACTGATGGAGAATATCGAAGTCTCTAAGGAGGAGATAGCTCATCTTTTGGAAGACTTGAGTCGATGCGATGCAGATGATCCGAATTGGCTAAAGTTGCTTTCAAAATTGAGAGGCCGAGCCTATTCGCCCCGATTAAATATTTTTCGAAAGATTTCTCGTTCACCTGGAGGGCTCAAATTCCTCTTAGATTTTAGGGGAGACATGCTTTCACTTCAGCGTTTTTCCAAGATAAGCTTGAGGCCCCTTGACGCCGATATAATCCTGCTTTTCGAGGTTTGGTTTCAGGATGGTTTCCTCTACCTCGAAGAAATTACCCTTGACTCATCATACAGACAGGTAGAACTCATCAAGGATAGTGATCTGGTACATCCCATGACAAATATCGAAGAGATGGGTCAGCGTCTGGGAGAGGATCGAAGATGCTTTGCCCTCTACCACAGGCTTATTCCCTATGAACCGATCATCTTTATCGAAGTGGCACTGACCAGGGGGATTATAAAGCATATCGATGAAATCATTGAAATGGACAAGCCTCAGACTCCAAAGGGGGAAGCGGACACAGCCATTTTTTACTCCATAAACAATACACAGAATGGCCTTACCGGCCTTGGCCTAGGCAAAATGCTCATTGGGCAGGTTGTGGACTACCTGAGGAAAGAGAACGAGCAGATAAAGAACTTTTCCACCCTGAGTCCTCTCCCCGGGTTTTGGGAGAATTACCTCCAAGTCATACTGGAAGGCAGAGATGAGTCTTTTGCGTTAAAACGGGAAGACGTCCCATCCTATTTTGCCAGAAGGCAACTGGTAAAGCTCATGGAGATCGCGGGAGTCAAGAGGGGAAGGACAAGGGCGTTCTCAAGGGCACTGCTTACCATTTTGTCTGATGAAGCGTGGAAAGAAAACGAAGAATTGAAGAGAATCCTTCATCAGCCTCTTGTCAAGATAGCCTATCATTACATCTCACAGGAGAAAAATCCACAGAGCAGACCCTTAAACCCGGTGACCAACTTTCATCTGGCAAACGGGGCGAGTGTTTCACAAAAGAACGTGAATTTTCTTGCCAACCCTTCAAGTAAGGGGTTGACGGAATCCTGCGGTATCATGGTCAATTATATCTATACGTCCAGTTGGCTGAGCCAGATGCGCAGGTCATTCAGATGGTTTGATAAACTGGAGGTTAGAGGAATTTTTTCTCGTCGCCAGTAATCATACAACAATCAACCTGCCCCGGAGGGTACGAGCTGCTCCAGTGCCTCG
Organism: Desulfobacteraceae bacterium; assembly: GCA_050124735.1. Lineage (GTDB taxonomy): Bacteria > Desulfobacterota > DSM-4660 > Desulfatiglandales > HGW-15 > JASFEQ01. The sequence goes on from JASFEQ010000027.1 coordinate 17,813, forward strand.
ATGATGGTAGGAAGCTCATTTGTCACTGTGTTCCAGATCCAGTCCCGGTCAATATCCCAGTAGGTGTGGACAACCTGCTCCTTCAATTCGATCACCCTATCCCAGGGAATGGGCTCACAACCCAACTGGCATTCTTTGGAAACTTTAGAAGCGGCCTCCCCGATCATCTCGAGTGATTTGAGAAGAGATAGGGTGAGCTGTTTGTCTTTGTCCAGATCATCTCTTGTTTTGTCCTGCAAGAAGCCCTTTGCATCCTTTGCCGCTTCCAGCATATTCGTCAGGCGTTTTTCATCATTCTTTTCCATATTTTTCCTCCAAAAGAAAAAGATCAATATTTTCCCAATTTCGCAGAATAATGGAAGGCCTGGTGCCGAGAGCGGCAAAGAAGCACACCAAATTTAAAGATCCGCTATACCCATAATTCCACCGTTCCAATATCCCAATCTTTCAGGCCCGGAGCGAGGCGGAGTCTAGGTCAAATCTCCCTTTTTGCTGGAAGGAATATAGGTTCAAGGAATGTGGGTGTCAAGGAACAAAGTTTACCGAAAAGAAACTGATTCTTCTTTACTTAAGGTTTGAGATGTGTCTTTTCCCAATTTTTCTTGACTTTTAAGATCGTAAGAGAGTAAATTGGATTATTGCTTATTACTTTAAGCGGAGAGGCTTTCGGAAAATAGGCATCTCCGCTTTTTTTGTACCCGTGGCTTAACCTTTCATTTTTCTCCTGGTTGAGCGGAGAGTTAAAGACGTAAGGAGCACCTTGAGTCGAGATGATTTAATTCAATTGGAAGGTAAGGTAACCAGGATTCTGGGCGCCGGAATCATGGAAGTACGTTGCGATAAGAACTACACCGTTAGGGGACGCCTTTCCGGTCGGATGAAAAAGTACCGGATCAAGGTGATGGTTGGAGATCATGTCAAAGTGAGCGTCTCACCGTATGATACCTCCCACGGATTAATCACCTACCGTATGAAATGATAACCGGACATAAAATCTACTTTTGCAGTCCTCGATTTAGCTCATAATTAGCCAAAGTTAAGAATGTTTGAGTAGCATGTTACTGTCCAGCCGGTCACATTGATTACAAACCATGTGGCGGCAAGGGTGGGAGGCTTTGGTTTGACGGAAGTTTGACAAAGGTAGGCCCGGAGCGGCTGGAGAGGGGTTTAACTGAGAGGATTTTGATTGTTGAACTTTAAAGGTTAACAAATCAAGGAGGTCAGAATGAACATTTATGTGGGTAGTTTGTCTTACAATGTTACCGAAGAGGATCTGAAACAGGCTTTTGGGGCCTTCGGGGAGGTTGAAACCGTTAAAATTATTAAAGACATGTACACTGGTAGATCAAAAGGATTCGGATTTGTGGAGATGCCCGGTAATTCTGAAGCCCAGTCTGCGATTGATGGCCTTCACGGCAAGGAATTGAAAGGACGGACGATTAACGTTAATAAGGCTCGCCCTCGCTCCGAAGGCCGTAGAGGCGGAAGGGGACGAGGTGGTGGGCGGCGTTTCTATTAGACAACACTTGATGAGTGACTATTATGGTTAGGGGGTATCGTTGACAGGCCAGAGCAGACAAAGAGATAGGAAAAAAGGAAAGAAGAATAGAAAGATAGAGGATCCGTCGGCATTGTCCGCCGGCGCGGTAAATGAAGAGATTTGGGATGTTTCACAGTTCAAGATTCCGCCCACCGAAGGCAAGACGCGGTTTCACGATTTCGATCTTCCAAACCCGCTGCTGCATGCCATCTACGATCTTGGCTTCGAGTACTGTACACCCATCCAGGCTGAAATCCTTCCCAGCAGCTTATCCGGCAAGGATGCAAGCGGCCGGGCCCAGACCGGTACGGGAAAGACGGCTGCCTTCCTGATCACGGTCATCACCCGGATGTTGTACAACCCCATCCAGGGAAAACGAAAACCTGGCACGCCCCGTGTCCTGATCCTTGCCCCCACCCGGGAGTTGGTGCTTCAGATCTCCGAAGAAGCTCGCCAGCTCTCCAAGTATTGTGCCCTGAAAATCATTTCCGTCTTTGGCGGCATGGATTACGCAAAGCAGAGGAAGCAGCTGTCCGCTGGTCCAGTGGATATCATCGTAGCAACGCCTGGAAGACTGCTCGACTTTCAGCGGCACCATGACATAACCCTGAAAAGGGTCGAGGTACTAATTATCGACGAGGCTGATCGGATGCTCGACATGGGTTTTATCCCGGATGTCCGAAAGATCATCTACAGCACACCTGCAAAAGAGAAACGCCAGACCATGTTGTTCAGCGCCACGCTGACTCAGGAGATCACCCGCCTCGCCTCCCAGTGGACCCGCAACCCTATAACCGTCGAGATTGAACCGGAACAGGTGGCGGTCAAGACTGTGGAGCAGATCGTCTACATCGTGACCGCCAGCGAAAAATTTGCACTGCTATTCAACATTATCGAGCAGCAGAACCTCAATCGAGTTCTGGTGTTCTGCAACAGGCGCGACGAAGTGAGACGGCTCGCGGAGATGCTGGCCCGTTACGGGATCAACTGCTCCATACTCTCCGGGGATGTTCCCCAGAAAAAACGGATTCGTCGTCTAGAGGAATTCAAGACCGGAAAGATCCGTGTTATGGTTGCAACGGATGTGGCCGGGCGGGGCATTCACATAGAGGGCATGGATCATGTTATCAATTTTACGTTACCTAATGATCCGGAAGATTACGTGCACAGGATTGGACGTACCGGCCGTGCCGGCGCCTCCGGTACCTCGGTCAGCTTCGCCGATGAGAAAGACGCCTTCTATATCCCCGCCATCGAGGCGTTCACTGACCGAGAATTGAGTTGCATCGAGCCGAACGAAAATTGGCTCACCATGCCAAAGCCTGTCCGTGCAAGGGAAAGGCGCAGATCCCACCGTAAAAGGAAACCCGCCCCCACCGCCCAAAGGAGCCCGAGGAAGGCAAGACTAGCTCCGAACAAGTCTCGTGATGCCGCTTGACCCCAATCATTCGCAAAACAGGACCAGACGGCCTCGCCCCTCAGCAGCTCCCCTCACTTCTTGAGACGGGGGACGGGCATAAATAAATAACTAAATTATTTTCTGAGCTGCTAATTCTGTCCTTTGAGGCTCTTTCCCCTGTTTTGCTCCACACCCCGCCTCGGGTTGAGTCATCGCAATCCGTTTAACCAAATCAGGCTTCTCAAACTATCAACCACCACGTGGTTTTACTTATTTATTTATGCCCGTCCCCCTTTGCACAAGACGAGGCGGGAGGATCAGCGTTCAAAAAGCTTTTTGACTTCTTTTGTTAGTACTTTTCCCATGGTATTTTTGGGAATCTCTTCTAGAAAGACCAGTTCCTTCGGGCATTTCCAATTGTGGAGATGCTGTTTGCAGAAGTTTTGAATCTCTTCCGGTTC
>JASFEQ010000028.1:0-20835 GCA_050124735.1 Desulfobacteraceae bacterium
CAGGATCTGAGAGATTTAAAAGACCCAGCCACACTGGAGTGAAGTTTCCCTAAAATATTCTTTGGACACGGGTTTCGTGCGGCGAAACACACGGATTGCATCCGCCGTCGCTCAAGCTATGGCGGACAAGTGGATTTCACGGTTTGGGATAAGGATCGCTGGAAACCCCGCTAACTCCGGGTCGGAGAGCGGGGGATCCCAAAGCTGAGCCTTGGGAACAATGGGAAGCCCTGGAGCACAAAAATAAGCCTGCCCGGTGGAATCCCCCAAAGGGGGTCCGCAGAGCGGAATTCAACTGGGCGAGCTCATTTTTGTGCCTCACGGGTTCCCATTTTTTCAAGCGATCCAACCAAGCCAGTTTCTTGAATATCTGCATAATCTGCGGAATCTGCGTCCAAAAAGTCTTAGAGTATTGAGTGACTAATTTTTCGTGGTTTCATCCTTTCGTGTTTTCGTGATTAACAATTCTATGTGAAATTCTCGTCTTGTGGGTTTGGAGCTGGTTTTTGAGAAAATTGGTTTGACATTTAGTTGAAAGGCTTCTAAAAAGCTTTTCATTACATAATTTAGATGAATTTATATTAAAACGGTATATATCCTAGTTCAAACTCGGAATTATCTTGCGCCACCACCCCTTATCAGACATATCCCTGTGAAAAACAGGGCAAGGGCAGGCGCGCCTCCCTTCATCCCCGGCAAACGGCGGGATCTTCGACAAAACGAAAGACTGGGTGGAGGCGGAGGAAGAAGTCTAAAGATGACAGAATCACTGCTGACTTTTCCAAAAGGTGGTGTTCACCCTCCTGAATATAAAGAGCTCACCGAGCACCTTGCTATTGAGAACTTCCCCACCCCGGAGGAGTTGGACATACTCCTCATCCAGCACTTTGGAGCGCCCTGTGAGCCCCTGGTAAAGAAAAAGGACAAGGTATCAGAGGGGGATCTCATTGGACAAGTGGAGTCGGGTCTGGGGGCAAACATCCATTCAAGCGTCACGGGGACCGTAAAAAATATCGGTTCCTCGGCCAACGCCGTATCCGTGACCTCCCCAGCCATCACCATAAAGACTGACCCGGAAGCCCAGCCCAAAGAATACACACCTTCTGACTGGAAAGAACTCTCCAGGGATGAATTGCTCAGCAGGGTAAAGCGTGCAGGCATCGTTGGAATTGGCGGCGCGGGCTTTCCCACCCATGTGAAGCTGAATCCTCCCCCTGAAGCAAAGGTGGACACGCTAATTATCAATGGCGCAGAATGTGAGCCTTACCTGACCACGGATCACCGGGTCATGCGTGAGCACGCTCAAGAAGTTGTTGAGGGGACGAAGATTATTCTCGCTATTCTGGGTATCGATGCATGCCATATCGGCATTGAGTCTAACAAGATGGATGCCATCGAGGTCATGAGTAAGGCAGCTAAAGAGGCATCCTCTGAGGGCTTCAATATATCTGTTGACGCTTTGGAGGTAAAATATCCTCAGGGATCAGAGAAACAACTGATTCAGAGTGTTATGGGTCGCAAAGTGCCAGGATTTGGACTTCCCTTTGACGTGGGGCTGATTGTTCAGAATGTGGGCACCACCAAAGCCATCTATGACGCCGTGGTCCTCAACAAGCCACTCTATGAGAAAGTGATCACCATATCGGGCAAGGGCATTGAAAGGCCTGCCAATTTACAGGTGAAAATCGGGACTCGACTCAATGATATTGTATCTTATTTAGGGGGAACAAAACCGGAGTTGGCCAAGGTGGTTATGGGAGGCCCTATGATGGGTTTTGCCATATCAACTCTGGATATTCCTGTCACAAAAACAACCTCGGGTGTCCTCTTTCTCACAGAGGATGAGATAGACTCCCAGATTCACAGCCAATGCATCCGCTGCGGGTGGTGCCTTGATGCCTGCCCCATGGGCCTTTCTCCCAATGACATCGGGATCTATGTGGAGGCTGGGCGCGCTGAAGATACAGCGCAGTTCGGTGTATTTGAGTGCTTTGAGTGTGGATGCTGCTCCTTTGTCTGCCCTGCCAAGAGACCCCTTGTACAGTTCATACGACTTGCGAAGATGAAGGCAAAGAAGCAGGAGGCTCAGGAGTAGCGAAGGTTTGTTGATAGAAAACGATGGAGGAAGGTCATCGAAGAACAGGTGAAAGATATCCCGGGTCCTGAGACTGAGTCCTCTTTTTGGACCGTTTCCATATCGCCCCATGTGAAGAGCAAGGAGTCGGTGGAAAAAATCATGTGGACAGTGGTGGTCTGCCTGATCCCACCGCTTATACTGTCCATCTTCATCTTTGGTTTCCAAACGCTCATCATCACGCTGGTCAGTGTGGCAAGTTGTATTGCGACAGAGGCCATATCACAGAAGCTTTTGCATCGCCCCATTACTGTTAAAGATGGCAGCGCTGTCATTACAGGGCTGCTCCTTGCCTACATCATTCCGCCTGGTGTGCCTTACTGGATGCCTATCCTGGGCGCGGTGGTGGCCATCTTTGTCACGAAGCACCTGATGGGTGGAATAGGGTTTAACATCTGGAACCCCGCCCTTATGGGCCGTGCTTTTCTGTTGGCCACCTACCCTGTAGCCATGACGTCCGCCTGGCTCCATCCCATTCGGGATTTTGCCATTTTCAAATACATGGAGCCGGGGATAGATGCGGTCTCCGCAGCCACGCCTCTCTACGTTCTGAAACATTACGGTATTTCAGCGGTGATGGAAAAATTTGGAACCATGCCCATCATCTATAAGGATTTTTTCATCGGTTTGAGGCCCGGATGCATTGGTGAGACCTCTGCCCTGTTGCTTCTTTTGGGCGGACTCTTCCTAATCTACAAGCGATACATCACCTGGCACATCCCTGTTTCCGTTATCGTCTCTATCGGGTTTTTGACCTGGGTTTTCGGCGGAGAGAAGCTCTTTACGGGCAATCCATTGCTTGCTGTTCTTTCCGGTGGTGTCACGTTGGGGGCCTTTTTTATGGCCACCGATTATGTGAGCTCGCCCAACCAGAAGAGCGCAAAGCTGGTTTTCGGCGTTGGTATTGGTGCACTTACTGTGCTGATTCGGTTGAAGGGTGGGTATCCAGAAGGTATCTGTTACGCCATCTTACTGATGAACAGCCTGTCCCCCGCTCTGGACAGTTGGTTTAAACCCAGGCGTTTTGCCCCTGAAAAAGGTGCTCTGAGATGAAGCAGATTTTAAGAATTACCATTGGCTTGACCATTTCATGTCTGGTTGCTGCACTGGTCATGGGATCGGTCTTCACCGTAACAGACAAGGCCAAGAAGCACAACGAACATCAAAATGTTCATGAGACCATGCTCGAATTGCTCGGTTACGGCAAGGCCAATCCTGCTCCTTCAGATCTGAAGCTTTATTCCATCTATCGTTATATAGTTGAGGAGGGTGAAGAGAAGTACCTGGGATACATGACGCCTGTGGAAAGAGGGAACGAGGAAGGTTATCAGCTCTTGCTCATTACCCTAACTGGTAAATTCTCTGAGAGCTATGACGTCCATATATCGCCAGAGGAAGCCATAGAAACACCTGACCGAGAGAAGGCGTTGAAGGCTGTGCTTAAGTCCCCAAAGAGATTCACCTATGCGGATTCCACTATCATTGCGAAGCTTGGAGAGAAGCGTCTTGCTTACCTGCTTCCCGGCGAATTTCCAGGGTTCAAGACATTTATTAGTGTGATGTTAGCCTTAGATCCCTCCTTTAAAATCCTTGGCCTGGAAATCATGGAGCATGAGGAAGATCCCGGGCTGGGTGCAGAAATCGAAGAGGAATATTTCGAAAACCAGTTTGAGGAAAAGACCTTTGAGAAGGTGAAAGCGCTCGGAGTTATTAAAGAACCCCTTCCCGATGAGTACAGAGAATACTTGGAAAAAGAGAAGTGGGGAAAAGGGGCTTTTACTGAAGAGGAGATCGCGAGTATCCGTATTAAGTATAAAGATAAAGACATCTACGCCCTCACTGGCGCCACTATCTCCAGCCAGTCGGTAACCGACGGCGTAAAAGGCATGATAAAGAGATTCACGTACCGCGTGGGCATATTGGATAGAGTGATTGCGGATCAAAAGATCCCGGTTGCCTTCTAGGATGGTTGAGTAGTTGAGTGGTTTTACTTAGAAGCCATAATCTAAACTCTATCTCGACTTTTGGGAAATTACATGTTTCTCATTCTTTAACCCGTGATGCTGGATCCTGGATGCTAGATCCTGGATACATAAGAAAAAAACATTATTTTCGAATTTATCTAGAATCCAGTATCTAGTATCTAGTATCGGTTCGTCTCAAGCAATGTGATATTTGTTACATCAAGTCATCTGGTAGAGGCGAAGCTTCCCTCAGAGGAGAGACAGATTGCCGGTCAAAAAGAAAACGAATGCGCAATTGCTCTTTAATGGCATTTTGACTGAGAATCCCATTTTTCGGTTGGCCCTTTCCATGTGCCCTGCGGTGGGTATCAGCACAACGGTGATGAATGGGGTCATGCTGGGGATCGCGGTTCTGTTTGTGCAGGTCTTCTCAAGCTGCACCATCGCAGCCATTAAAGATTACATCCACCCTCGTATTCGAATCCCCACTTACACCCTGACCATTGCCACCTGGGTCACGGTCATCGATCTGGTGCTCGCTGCCTACATGCCGGCAGCCTACAAAGCAATGGGCATCTTTGTAAAGCTGATCGTCGCCTTTGCTATCATTACCATGCGTCTGGAGATGTTTGCTGCAAAGAATCCGGTCATACCCTCCTTTTGGGATGCCGTGGGGATGGGGTTTGGTTTTATGTTTGGCATGATGACCATTGGCTTTGTTCGAGAGCTTCTAGGTACCGGCACCCTGTTCGGGTACGATGTTTTAGGCGTTCGACCCCTGCTCTTCTTTGTTTTACCTGCTGCTGGATTTTTTTGTGTGGGTTTTATGATGGCCCTGTTTAATTACCTGGAGCTTGTCTTTAACAGGAGGAAACAGAAAAAGGGTTCGGCATGATGAAAGAATCCAAACCATATCGCTGGCTTTTGGTGGTTCTCATCTTATGGGGGCTGCTTCTGTCTAGCTGCGCCACAGAACACCGTTTCATCAAGAAGATAACGTTTAAAGGGACCAATAGTATTGTGATCACTTTTGCAGGGCCTGTTGATGAAGCATGGGCCAAGGAGATTGGCAACTATGCCGTCTATGAAAAGCCTGATCCCGACATCCTGTTGCCAATTGCCAATGTCATGCTTAGCCCTGATATGAGGACAGTGACCTTGACCTTTGAAGGCGAACTCAACCAACTACAACCCCACATCGTCACTGTAAAAGAGATCATGTCCGAGGGAAGATCTGAAGGTACAGGGGTCGTGACGGCAAAGAAGATCTATTTTGGATATCTTTTATCTATCCTGATTGGAGCGATGATCATCAAGAACTTTGTGTTTACCAAGTACCTGGGTCTTTGCGTCTTCTTCGGCACCTCGCAGAAGAAATCGACGGCCATCGGGATGGGTATCACATTTACCATTGTTGCCGTTTTCAGTGCCATGATGTCCTGGTTCCTCTACCAATATGTGCTAAAGCCCTATCGGCTTGACTTCTTACAGATCGTTGTCTTTATCGGCCTGGTCTCCCTTTCGGTCCAGGCGGTGGACACTATTCTAAGAAAGGTCAATCCTCTTCTGTTTAAGGCCTTCGGCGTGTACCTTGTCCTGGTGATCGCAAATTGCATCATCTTGGCCGTGCCTCTTATTCTTGCAGACAATGAGTACAATGCCTGGGAAAGCCTGATGCTCTCCTTGGGGGCTGGTGTGGGGTTTCTCATCGCGCTCTTTCTTATGTCCTCGGTACGTGAGAAGTTGGAACTGGCAAACGTTCCCCCCACATACAGGGGACTGCCCATTGCATTTATCGTGGCAGGGTTGTTCGCTTTGGCCTTTATGGGCTTTTCAGGGATGTCTATCTTCTGATAGCAGATACTGGATGCTTGATTCTTGATACTAGATAGTGGATACTGAATTTTGATACTTGATGCTGCCCCAGTGAAATAGGCTTCGCCCCAGTTGAATAGGCTACGCATTCGACGGGGTAAACATTTCACAGGGTAAAGATGCTGGATGCCGGATACTGGATCAATTGGGCAGATGGGATTTATACGGAGAAGGCATATCCAACTTTAGGCACTTTAGATCACTTAACAATGAGTTATACATGGATCCTTTATTAATTAAATTGGCCATTGGGGGTCTCGCCGTGCTGGGTGCCATAGGCCTGCTCTTTGGGATAGGTCTGGCACTGGCCGCCCACAAATTTGCAGTAGAGACCAACCCCAAGATAGAGGAAGTCAAAGAGATCCTAGCTGGCGCCCAGTGAGGGGGTTGTGGCTACGCTGGATGCGAAGCCTATGCTGAAGCGGTGGTGAACGAACCCAATGTTTCGCCCAGTCTCTGTTTTCCCGGTAAATCTGAAGTGGCTGAGGAAGTGGCCGAGATAACGGGCAAGAAAATGGCGGCCGTGGCCGATCTGGTCGCGGCTGTTCGATGCTCTCGAGTAGAGGGAAAAGTCCAGAAAAAATACGATTATGTGGGACATGGTTCCTGTACAGGCGCGGATCTGGCTTTTGGTGGTCCCATGGGGTGTGTCTATGCCTGTGTAGGCCTTGGCGAGTGTTCTGATGCTTGCCCCTTCGATGCCATCACCATGGTGGATGACTTCCCTGTGGTAGATCCTCTGGCCTGTGTGGGCTGCGGTACCTGCGTACGCACCTGCCCGAAGAAGATTATTGAGCTGATCTCTCGAGACGCTCGGGTTTGGGTCCCTTGCAGCACCCAGGATCCGGGGAAAAAGGTGAAGGGACTGTGCGAAGTTGGGTGTATTGCCTGTAAAATGTGCGTCAAGGTCTGTCCTGCAAAGGCGGTTAGCATGGAAGGGAATCTGGTGGTCATTGATCAGAAGAAGTGCATTGAATACGGGCCGGAGTGCGAGGAGATCTGTGTGGAGAAATGTCCGCGAAATATCTTTAGATACTATCGCCACAGCAAAGCGGAGGAAATAAAGGCTGCTTCCGGTTAGAAAAAGGGCAACCCTTGGACTGAGCGGGATTCTCTGGAGAGACCAAAAAATTTGCGCGTTGCCCTTAAGGATGGCGCACAAAGAGCGAGAGCTCTGATGGCGATGTTCTGTCATCCTTGAACTTGGCTTGGTCACTATATGGACGGCCTGTGTGCGCAGGCCTCACGGCAAGGGGGCCTCTGGAAGAAACTCTGCACAGAAGCCCTGGTTTTTGGCCCCTCCAGAGAACCCCGCTCAGTCCATCAACGGTTTTTGCACGGCTGTTTCAAAGGGGTGAAAAACAACTGGCAGTGTTTAGTTATTCGTTATCTGTTAATCGTTATTAGTGGAAAGAACAACTTGTAAGGATTAATACCCAATTGAGTATCTTCGCTCAATTGAGGTCTGAGAACCTTAAAGTGGAGGAACAAAATGGAAGATAGGCGCATTGATCGAAGGTCTTTTATGAAGCTATCGGGTCTGCTCGGTCTGGGTGTGGCATCGGCTGGTCTCATTCCCATCACCGCAGAAGCGGTGAAGTTCAACAAGAAGATGCACAAGATTTCTAAAACCCGTCTGGCCATGGGCACGTTTGTCAGCATGACCCTCATACACTCTTCTCGAGATGAGGCTGAAGAGGTGATGGCCCAGGCCTTTGAAGAGATGGATAGGCTGTCTAAGCTGATGAATCGTTATGACGAGAGAACGGCTGTTGCCGAACTCAACCGAGAAGGATATCTAAATGGCATCCCCCCCGAAGTGGCGGATGTGGTTTCAAGGGCCCTTTATTACCATCGCCGCAGTCAGGGAAGTTTTGACATAACAGTGAAGCCCATTATTGACCTCTTTAAAGAAAGGACGGTTCAGGATGAGAAGGCCCTCCCCACTGAGGAGGAACTTAGAAAGGCCCTTGAATTTGTGAATTCAAACAATATCGAACTCAAAGGACGGGCCATCACCTTTAAGAAACACGGAATGGGAATCACCCTGGATGGTATCGCCAAAGGCTATATTGTGGATAGGGCCTCAGAACTGTTAGCCACTCATAATATAAAGAATCACTTGATTAATGCGGGTGGAGATATCCGAACCATGGGAGCCAGGGCGGACAAGAAACCCTGGACCGTGGCAATTCAGGATCCGTCTAAGAAAAGGAACTATCCAGATATTGTCCATATGAACACCGGAGCCATAGCCACATCTGGGAATTATGAGATCTATTTTGATCGAGAAAAGATGTTCCATCACATCGTGGATCCCCGAACCGGGATCTCCCCGGAGATGAGCACCAGTGTCTCAGTGATTGCCCCGACGACCATGGACGCTGACGCCCTTGCAACGGGTGTCTTTGTGATGAATCCTGTTAAGGGGACGGGGTTTATTAATTCTCTCGGGCAGTGTGAGAGTCTGATTGTTGCGAAGGATGGCACTCAACTGAAATCGAGGGGCTGGAAAAGCGCGGCCAAATGATCCGCTCCATTTGATCAAGTAGGCTTGAGAATGTTTTGGGGTTAAGGGCAGAGAGCGCGATACCCTTCCACTTTCTGGATAAAGCGACGGCTTCTCTACGGGTGAGGCGGTCGCTTTTATTTAGGACCAAAAGCGTGGGAATCCTTTTCAAGTCCAACCTTGCCAGAATATCTTCCACAGTTTTGATCTGTTCTTCCGCCCGAGGGCTACTTGCATCCACCACGTGGAGCAAAAGATCTGCATCGTGAAGTTCTTCCAAGGTTGCGGCAAAGGCCTTCATGAGATCTTCCGGCAGGTCCCTGATAAATCCCACAGTATCCGTAATGATCACCTCCCGCTCACGCGGAAACCGAAGCCGACGACTGCTCGGATCCAGGGTCTCAAAAAGGCGATTCTCCACCGCCACCCGGCTGTGAGTCAGGGCGTTCAAAAGGGTGGATTTGCCTGCATTGGTGTAGCCCACGATGGAAATGACAGGCAATCCGCGTGCATTTCGAAGCCTGCGGCGATCCTCTCGCTGCCGTTTTATTGCTTTCAACTCCCGGTTTAGCCTTGCAATACGCTCCCTGACGCGACGTCGGTTAATTTCCAACTTGGTCTCACCTGGTCCCCTTCCCCCAATACCGCCTGTCAGTCTTGACATGGCCGTATTCTTTGTGGCAAGCCGAGGAAGAAGGTATCGCAACTGCGCCAACTCCACCTGAATCTTACCCTCTCTGGTAACCGCCCTTCTCGAAAATATATCCAAGATAAGCTGACTTCGATCAATAATCTTCAATTCTGTATCGTCCGTTAGACTCTTTACCTGCGCAGGCGTCATCTCTTTGTCAAAGATAAGTAAGCTGGAACCGGTCTGAAGGCACCTCAAGACCAATTCGCTCAGTTTCCCTTTTCCGATCAAATGACGAGGGCTTGCCTTCTTGATATGCTGGACAACCAGATCCGCCACCTCCAGATTGTTAGAGATGGCAAGATCCTGCAACTCATCCAAAGATTCCCGTGCTCTCCAGGTGGGACCTGCTGTCACCCCGACCAATACGGCCCTTTCTCTGTTCTCCAGCGTCTGACCTTCGTCGGCCCTGGCAAGTTCATCCTCGAGGGATTGTATCAATTCCTGAAAGTCAACGTTCAATTGTCCCATATCAGGGACTGTGGTTACATTCCACCCTTCACCAACACCATTTTGAGGCAAAATGTGTGCGTAGGAAATGGCGCCGGGGATCCCTTTGTCGCCTACCTGGATGCAGACCATGAGATCCAGGCCTAAAAGGACCAGGTCCGTTATATCCTCGTTTGAGAGGGGTGCGCCATTTAAATGGGTATGGATACACCTGAGGCCTTTGAGTCGCCCCGCCCCCAGCCTGACCCTTTGCAGATCAGGGATCCAGATCCGCTTGTTATCACCCACAATGACATAGGCCACCTCACCGCCGCGGGTCATGAGCAAGGCCACCTGTCTCTGTATCTCAAATGAAAGGTGAGTGATCTGGCGGGTCAGTTCACGGGAAATGATCTCGTGACCGGATATTCTTCGGCGGTAAATTGTTTGAAGGCGTTTTAGCTGGTTGGCCTTAAGGCCCCCCGTTTTACCATGAACTTTGTCTATAGGTCGCTCCTGAACCTGAGAAAATGGAGCTCCTGGAGTAGTGGAGTAATGGAGTAATGGAAAAATCAGACTTGTGCTGTTCTTTTCCTAGAATAGAATGAACAGCCTGGAAAGTCCAAATATCCTCCTCTTCCCCATGGAAAACAACACTCCAATGCTCCAGTACTCCAACACTCCGGAGTGTCTCTTTCAGTTAAAGCCAATTGTCCCTGACCACTCCCCAAAACCTAGCTTAAACTGTTCCATAGTTAATAAGTCTTACTACGTGTACCGATCCTCTTCCACGTAGTCTCTAAAACGGGTGAACTCCTGCTGAAATTGTAACTTAAAAAAGCCGGTTGGTCCATTTCGTTGTTTGGCCAGGATAATCTCCGCCACATTCTTATTTTCTTCAGTGGTGGGGTTGTACAACTCATCCCTGTAAATGAATGCGATCACATCCGCATCTTGCTCTATGGCCCCGCTCTCCCTGAGGTCCGAGAGTTGGGGTTTTTTGTTGGGACGGTCTTCCACCTTCCTGTTCAATTGGGATAAAGCGAGAACAGGCACATTCAAATCCTTTGCAAGGGCCTTCAGTGACCTGGATATTTCAGATATTTCCAATTGTCTTGATTCTGCGGACCTTCTTCCCTGGACCAACTGTAAGTAATCAATGATTACGAGGCCTAAATCACGTTTTTTCAGCAACCTCCTGCACTTTGCTTTCATTTCAAGGATGCTGAGCCCCGAGGTATCATCGATGAATATGGGGAGCTCTGATAGGGTGTTAGCCGATTCGGTCAACTTCATCCAATCCGTGTCTTTCAAAAAGCCGGTCCTTAATTTTGTGGCATTTATGCCAGAGTGGAAGCCGAGAAGCCTCATGCCCAGATGGAGCTGGGACATTTCCAAGGAGAAAACGGCAACGGCTTTTTTTGTCTTTGCCGCTGCATTATATCCTATGTTTAGGGCCAGGGCGGTTTTGCCCATGCTGGGTCTGCCAGCAATAATGATAAGATCTGAGGGCTGCAATCCGGCTGTCAGGCGGTCCAAGTCCCGGAAATCAGTGGGCACACCCGTAACGAATCCTTCATGCTCTGCCACGCTCTCCAGCTTCTTAAAGCTCCCCTTGATGACTTCTTCCAGGGTGGCAAAACCTTCACCGATCTTTTGTTCGGCGATATCAAATATGGACTGCTCTGCCTGATCCAGGAGTTCATCTGTTTCCTGCCAACTCTGGAAGCAGCACTCCGAAATAACAGAACACTGATTGATGAGCTTCCTTCTCACAGAGAGCTCCCTCACGATTTCCGCATGGTATTGAATGCCAGCAGAGGTGGAGACGGCATCTACAAGGGAAGCGAGGTACTCTGCGCCACCCGCCTTTTCCAAGAGATTTTTTCCTTTGAGATTTTGGGAGAGGGTGATGAGATCGATGGGCTCATTGTTGTTATAGAGATCAATCATCCCTTCAAACAAATTCAGATGGGCTTCACGATAGAAGTCGTCGGGCGTTAAGATGTCCATGACCTGATTCATGGCATCGTTGTTAATTAGAATACCGGCCAGTATGGACTGTTCAGCGTCCGTGTTATTCGGGGGGACTTTTACTGGAGTGGGAATTGCTTTCTCTTTTGGTTGAAGCATTTGTATTTCAGCCCCCTTTCATTCCGGAATTGGCCTTCGGCCCACGCCTGCCCAGAGAGGCAGAGCTTCGCCACAACTATGTTAGCTCTGTTCTTCACGAATGACAAAAACCTTGATAGAGCCTATAACCTCAGGATAGAGTTTTATGGGTACTTCAAACTCGCCCAGCGTCCTAATGGGTTTGTCTAAGACGATCTTTCGACGATCAATGTTAATTCCCTGCTTTTCGAGATGACTGGCAATATCCATGCTGGTCACCGAGCCATATAACTTGTCCTCTTCCCCCACCTTTTGGGAGATGGTGATCTCGACCTCAGCCATCCTTTCCTTGATCTTTTCAGCTTCTTCTTTGGCCTCAAACCTTTTTACCTCGATCTTTTTCCGCTTTGTCTCCATGAGCTTGATATTTTGCTCACTGGCCTCCAGGGCGATCCCTTTGGGGATGAGGTAATTACGGGCATAACCATTTGCCACATCCACAATATCACCCTCAAGCCCTAACTCATGCATTTCTTGCGTCAGAATTATTTTCAAAGCTGCATCCTCCTAACCGAATTTGCTCGCTGTGCTCGCATATGGAGTAATGGAGTCGTGGAGAGATGGAGTCGTGGAATATTGGGTGTAAAAGTGAAAAAAAAGTAAATTGTCATTGTCAAAAACTCCTTTGAACCCATCCTTCCATTATTCCAGCATTCCATCATTCCAATACGCGATCAGGCCCTCGCCCTTTTATGAATTCTTCTGAAATCTATCCACTGATCAAAGAGCCCTGCCAGAGCCAGTACAATCCAAAAAATCTGTTGGAAAAGAATGAGAAGATAAACCCCAAATCGGACCCACTGGGGCACTCTATATTTATTCAAGAAAAACAACACGATGGCGAGACCGTGAAAAACATATATAACCGCCATCACGATGATCCCATTGATGGCCACGAATCTTATACCACCTATGGACAAAAATAAAGCAAAACCTGCCGCTATGACACCCCAAACCATGAGGTCGTGGGATTGCCATTGATCCATGGGGGCGAAGTCAGGATATTGAATATTTCCCAGGCGGAATAGGGGTCTGCTAAGGACTACGGCAACATATACCACAAGACCGCTGCCTACAATGGAAAGTGCTGGATAGATCATTGCCAGTATGTCCGTCAAAATTTTGCCATATTCCTTGAGTTGGGTGACCTTTTCCGGCTCAAGTCCCATCTCTTCATAGGCTCGGATCGTTGCCCCCAAGTTCTCCTGGAAATATCCCAGGATCATCTCAATGGGACCCATTTTCTGGCCAAGAGCGATCAGAGTCAAAAAGACGGCCCCAATGATGAGCGTAGCGCAGGTTCCCCAGAACATGGTGAAGCCAAGCGTGTATTTCTTTCTATAAATCTCTGAGAGCATTAGACCGACTAGTCCAAACTCAAGGCAGAAAATTATGATATGTGGATATCCAGCCACCTTGGCTATTAGCCCCACAATAAGTATAGTAACAGCCGTGATTTTCAGTGCTTCGCGGAGGCCTAACTTTGTTGCGTAGTAAAGAAAAGGCAAAGGGATTAGAAAAATGAAAAAGGGCCCTACAAAGGGGACCCAAGTAGCGGCAAAGAGGAGGAGGAGGATCGGGCCCACACAGCCCATTACATCTGTAAGTTTCATACACCCTTTTAACTGGTAAAGCCCGGAACCGGGGGCTTCACCCAAATTGGAATGTTGGGGCAATGGAATATTGGCCTCCGGCCCGTAGGGCCTACGCCCCGGAGGGAATAATGGGTCTTAAGCAGCCATAAGGTTAAAATATGATTTTTACCGCTGTTCCATTCAGTATTGCATCATTCCTTGGGACTCCACGAATCCAATATCGCCGACTCCTGTCCGATGTTATGAGTTTTGGAAGTTGCGGTAACTGAATTGGCGGTGTCTCAACCCTGGTTCCCACATTATCTGATTGTGGAGGTGGTAAATGGTAGGAGAGCGATATTCCTCGCCCTTTTTATGGCGACAGTCAGTATCCTCTGGTGCTTTGCACAGTTGCCCGAAATCCTCCGGGGAATGATCTTGCCCCGTTCAGTGGTAAAGTACCTCAGCATTCTGGAATCTTTATAGTCAATGACAATGCTACTATCGGCGCAAAACCTACATACCTTCCTCCTGTGATATGTCATTCTCCCTCGATTATATGCCATTGTTCACCTCTTTATCCGATGTATCCGATTCTATTTTTTCCTCTTGGGTTGTCTCCACTTCCTCTTGGGGCTGTTCTTCCTTCCCGGCAGTCTCTTTTTTTGCCTCCTCTTCTTTGTCTACCAACGCCTGAGGATCCACATCGTCCGCCAATTTCACAGTCTGGTACTTCAGGATCCTATCATCCAGCTTGAGGTCCCGCTCAAGTTCAGCCGTAACACCGGGTCCCCCGCAGTAGTCCATGAGGACATAGGCCCCTTGATCAAACTTCTTGACCTGATAGGCGAGTCTTTGTTTGCCCCACTCCTCAAGCTTGACAATAACACCTTTTTGCTTCTCAATCAGGTCCCTGAATTTGTCGACCACAGCCTTGTAATTCTCATCATCCAATTCTGGTTTGACGATATAAAGCGTTTCATAGTGTCTCATAGTCTGTTCTCCTTACGGTCTTCTCCCTATTCGGAAACAGTTTCGGTCCCGCTCTCCGAGGCGTAGGCCTCTTAGCCAAAGCTCCCTTTGGCAGACAAGCGGAACAAGGAGAGAATTAAATTAAAACGTATTTATTTAGCAGCGAAATATAGCATTGTCAAGCACTATTAAGTATGTTACTTGAACATGGGCTTGAGGAATTAAGGGATTCAGGGATCTAGGAATTGGGGAATTGAGGGATTGAGGAATTAAGGGATTTTGGAATTTTGCCCGCCCGCCTCGCCTGAGGCGAAGCCGATGGCGGGCAGGCATTGGGGATGATTCCAAGTCATGTGGGAAAAAGAAATCCAAGTTGCTCGTCAAGCTGCCAGAGAGGCAGGAATAGTACTGAAACGCCTCTTCGGTCAAGTGAGCCAAATAGAAAAGAAGGGGGAGATAGATCTGGTCACGGAGGCGGATCTTCAATCTGAGAAGATCATCCTTGACATCATCACCCGGCATTTCCCTCAGGATAACATCCTTGCTGAAGAAGCGGGAGAGTTCAATCACCTTTCCGACAGGATGTGGATCGTGGATCCTTTAGACGGAACCACTAATTTTACCCATCGTTTCCCCGTATTTGCCATATCCATAGCCCTTGAGATAGAAAGAGAGCTCGTCCTTGGCTTGGTCAATAGTCCTTGCACCAATGAACAATTTGAGGCGGTAAAGGGGACCGGGGCTTTTCTTAACAAAAAGCCTATCAGAGTTTCCCAGACCAAAACCCTCAAGGACTCCCTTCTAGTCACAGGATTCCCTTATGATGTGTATGAGAACCCGCAGGGTGTGCTGGACATGTTCCAAAAAATGATCGTCCGCGCTCAGGGTGTTCGTAGACCTGGGTCTGCGGTCATTGATCTTTGCTATGTTGCTGCAGGTATGTTTGACGGGTTCTGGGAAGAAAGGCTCAAACCTTGGGACACTGCGGCAGGTGCCATTATCGTGTCAGAGGCCGGCGGTAAAGTAACGACCTATAAAGGGGATCCTTTCACACCGCATCTGAAAAGCATTGTGGCAGCCAATCCCCACATTCATGAAGCGATGCTCGAAGCGCTAAATGCATAAGAAGCATGGAGTTATGGAGTAATGGAGTAGTGGAGTACTGGTGAATAAAAGCTGCAAAGATCTTCTTCCTCTCTTCCATTACTCCATGACTCCAACACTCCAATGCTCCAATCCTCACTCCTTCCTCGCTGCCTCCCTGGCCTCCTTTTCTATTTCCCCGGCCATGTGATTGTAGCGTGGGGAGAAATGAAAGAGGGTGTAACGTTTCACATCTGACATCCTTGCCAGTTCGCCCGCTTCCCTAGCCGTGAGGTGGTATTTCTTCCGGGCAACCTCCTTATCCCGATCCAGAAAGGCGGCCTCAATGAACAGATAATCTGCTTTGTTGGCTAGATTTATCACCTTTTCATAATTCTCTGGGCTCCCAATGACGTCTGTAATGTAAGTTACTTTCCGGCCAGGAGATATGGTGGCGATTTTACCGGCCAACTCACCCAGAACAAATCTCCTTTCCTCGATGACGGTTCCCCCCTTCTCCCAGGTCACATGGAATTCATCATTTGGATCCTTTTTTTCATAAAGGGCCTTCTTGAATCGGTTTAGCCATGGACCCACCGGAAGGCCCAACTCTTTTAGTCCCTCTTTAATGATATTCACATAAAAATTTTCCACCAGTGATAGACCCAGGCAGGGAATTCGATGGTCAAGTATTGAGGCCTCCACGTAAAAGGAAGGCTCTTTCCAGAGGATGCCTGAAAAGGGTTCTCTGATCTGTTGCCTTTGGGGTTCGAAACGATCCTTGCAGACGTAGATTCTCGTTAAGGTCTTCTTTGGATACACCTCTGTGACTCTAAGCGTAAAATTGGTCTGATATTCTTTGACCAGATTCCAGGTATAGCCTGCCAGTTTACCTTCCACTTGGGCGAAAAACCCGGATGGTCCAAAGATATGGAGTTCCTTTTCTCGACCCAGGAAAACCCGTAGTAGGGTGTCAAACCCAATGAAATGATCCATGTGTGTGTGAGTCACAAAGACATGGGTGATCTTGAGCAGATCCCTGGCTGAGAGGGAATGTAGCTGCCCAGGATCAAACAACAGCGCCCTCTTTTCGTAAAGAAAAGGGATGTATAGACCTGGGTCGGAAAAGGGATCGTTAATTAGTCTGGGCTGGAAAGATGGGCGCATAGTATGGTCCGTTGTCCGTTGTCAGTTGCCTGCCCGCAACGCTCTCGCCCGTCTGCCTCGCGAGCCCTCGGCAAGCGGGCAGGCTTGCGAGGTGGCGGGTCCGTAGTCCCTAGTCCGTTGCACTCCCTGTTCAAAATCTTACTTTTTGGACCGCTGCTAACAACGGACAACTGACCACCGACGACTGACATTTTTTGGCGTTGTTCAATGATTGACAAACTCTACCAGATGTGACATGGTTTGCCAATAACTAATGAAAATCAGGGACTATTTTGACTCGCACGGTTGCCCCGGGCTTTGGCGCGGGGAGCTTCACTAACGCACCTCTGGATGGCAGGGGACATCCCGGCTGATGGCCCACTTAAGGACTCCGTTTTCCTTCTCATGGGGAGGCGTGTTATGACTTTGACCAAGGCGGATCTGGCAAAGAGCCTAATGGAGAAAATCCGTCTGAAAAAGCCGAGGAAGGAGGAACAGCAACTCCTGTTTCCAGAACTCGATTATACGGCTTTGACGAGGAGGCGGGCCACAAATCTGGTTGACGCGCTGTTCGAAATCATGAAAAAAATGCTTGAGAAAGGCGAGCAGGTGGGTATTTCAGGTTTTGGCAAGTTTCAGGTCAAATTCAAGTGGGCGAGGAAGGGAAGGAATCCACAAACTGGGGAGCCGATCATCTTGAAATCCCGCAGGATTGTTAGCTTCCAATATGCCCCCAAGTTGAAAGACAAGATTAATCAAGAAACAGGGAAACGGGAGTAACCAACCCGGGCTCTCCGAGGCGTAGGCTCTAAGAGCCGGAGACCCATAGGACCACGTTTTTGACAGCAACCTCAACTACCACGCCTGAACGAGAACGATAGAAGGCATCGATCTTATAATTAACCGCAGACCCGCCCGCCTCGCCTGAGCGGGCAGGCTTCCGCAGACGTAGTCCAAAAGATTTTTTTGGACGCAGAATCCAATCCGCAGATTCCGCAGATATTAATCTCTCACAGAGCCCTCCGAGCCCCATAGGCTTTAATTAGACAGGATGTACAGGATTTCACCCCAGTTGAATAGTCTTCGAATTCAACTGGGCAAGCAGATTGGATACAGCAATCGCTCAAGAGAATTTTTGGAGAGTCAATGGCGACGAAAACAAGCTCGCTTATTTTCGTCGCCCTTTGCTCTCCAAAGGTGCCCTGATGTTCACTCATCTGGTCACCCGCTACGCGGGCTTCTTGAGCGATTCTACCTCCACCTCTTTTTCTCTGTGCTCTCTGAGAACTCCGTGAGATATCCTAGGGATCCTGTCAATCCTGTCTAAAATTTTTGTCCGTTTGGTCCGTGTGCGTCTGTGGCTAACAATTGTTAGTAGTCTATTTGAAGACCAATTTTCCATCCTCTGCAATCACTTCCACATGATCCCCTTGTTTTATGCTTCCATCGAGTAATTTCATCGCAAGCGGGTCTTGAATCAGGTGTTGGATCGTCCTCTTTAGCGGTCTGGCCCCATAAACCGGATCGAAACCAGTATTTGCCAAAAACCCCTTGGCGTTATCTGAGAGCTCCAGGGTGATCTTGCTCTCTTCAAGGCGTTTGCTTAAGAGCCCCATCTGGATGCTCACAATCTTCTTAATCTCTTCAGGACCAAGGGCGTTGAAGATAATGATTTCATCAATGCGGTTCAAGAATTCAGGCCTAAAGGTGCCCTTCAAAGCCTCCATGACTTTCCCTTCGATTTCAGCAGTATCTTTTCCGGCCAATTCCTGTATCCACTGGGATCCCACGTTGGACGTCATAATCAACACGGTGTTCTTAAAATCGACCGTGCGGCCCTTCCCGTCTGTCATTCGGCCGTCATCCAGTATTTGCAGGAGTGCGTTAAAAACGTCGGGATGCGCCTTCTCAATCTCATCAAAGAGAACCACAGAGTAAGGATGTCTTCTCACAGCCTCGGTCAGGTAGCCTCCTTCATCGTATCCCACATATCCAGGAGGAGCCCCTATAAGTCTCGCCACGGAATGCCTCTCCATGTACTCGGACATGTCAATACGAACCATATACTGTTCATCATCAAATAGGAACTCAGCAAGGGCCCGGGCAAGTTCCGTTTTCCCCACACCTGTCGGCCCCATGAATATGAACGATCCGATGGGTCGATTAAGATCCTGCAGACCGGAACGGGCGCGCCGTACGGCGTTGGCCACGGCGACAATCGCCTTTTGCTGGCCCACCACACGCTCCTCCAGTTTTTCCTCCATATGCAGAAGCTTCTCCTTTTCACCCTCCATCAACTTTGAGACGGGTATGCCAGTCCACTTGGCAACCACTTCAGCAATATCCTCACTGTCCACTTCTTCCTTGAGCATCCTTTGCCCTGATTGGAGATCCGCTAATTTCCTATTCTCTTCTTCCAGACTTTTTTCCAGTTCAGTGAGTGTGCCATATTTCAATTCAGCGGCCCTCGAGAGATCTCCCTGGCGCTCCGCCATCTGGGCTTCTGACTTGGTGGATTCCAGCTTCTCTTTGATCTCACGGATCTTGGAGATGGCTTCCTTTTCCTTTTTCCAGTGCGTGCTCATCTCCTCCATGAGGGCCTTGAGTTCTGACAATTCTTTTTCGATCTTTTCGAGTCTGTCTCTGGAGGCTTGATCCTTCTCTTTTTTTAAGGCCTCCTTTTCGATCTCGAGCTGTGTCATCTTTCTCTGGATGTCATCGATCTCAGCCGGCATGCTATCAATCTCTATCCTCAGTCTGGACGTGGCCTCATCAATAAGGTCAATGGCCTTATCAGGCAGAAACCGGTCTGTGATATATCGGTGAGAAAGCGTGGCCGCGGCCACGAGCGCTGAATCCTTGATGCGCACACCATGATGAACTTCATACTTCTCTTTAAGGCCCCTTAAGATGGAAATGGTATCCTCCACACTGGGCTCCTCCACCATGACAGGCTGAAACCGTCTCTCCAAGGCCGCGTCCTTCTCGATGTGTTTTCGATACTCTTTGATGGTGGTGGCCCCCACGCATCTCAATTCACCTCTGGCCAAGGCGGGCTTTAGCATATTGGAGGCATCTATCGCCCCCTCGGCAGCTCCTGCCCCCACGAGCGTGTGCATTTCATCGATGAAGAGCACGATTTCCCCTTGGGCATCAGTAATCTCTTTTAGGAGCGCTTTGAGTCTATCCTCAAATTCTCCTCGGTACTTGGTCCCTGCGATCAGGGCTCCCATATCAAGGGCAACTACCTTTTTGTTTTTTAGGGTTTCCGGGATGTCTCCTTGAACGATTCTTTGGGCAAGACCTTCCACAATGGCTGTCTTTCCCACCCCGGGTTCCCCTATGAGCACGGGATTGTTTTTGGTTCTGCGGGAGAGGACCTGGATGATCCTCCGTATCTCGTCATCCCGGCCGATCACAGGGTCAAGGTCCCCTTTCGAGGCGATGGCCGTTAGATCCCTGGTAAATTTCTCTAGGGCCTGGTACTTGTCCTCCGGGCTTTGGTCTGTGATCCTCTGTCCACCGCGAATATCCACCAGAGCCTTTAAGACGGTGTCCCGTGTAATCCCTGACGCAGAAAGGATCCTGGCCGCTTCTCCCTCCTTTTCATCTGCGATGGCCAGAAGAATATGCTCCAAACTCACATATTCATCCTTCATCTTTTCAGCCTCTTCAAAGGCTCTGTCCAGAACCGCCTTTGAGCGAGGAGAGATATAGACTTGGCCATATCCCGCACCTGAAACCTTCGGGATCTTCTCCAAGGCCACATCCAGTTGCTCGATGACCTGTTGCTGGTCAACCCCTATTTTGCCCAGGATTGAGGCTATAATCCCCTCCCTTTGCTCCATTAGGGCCCTCAAAATATGCTCCGGCTCTATTTGCTGGTGGCCGAATCTCTCGGCCAACTGTTGGGCGATTTGCAGATTTTCCTGGCCCTTGAGTGTAAACTTTTCAAAACGCATCATCTTTTCTCCCTATGTACTAAAAACTTTATTAGACTTTTCTAATGCATAAGATTTAAGCGACTTTTTGTTCAATCGGTTAAATATACAAAAAATTAAGCTTGCTCATGCTCCATGTCAAGAACCGTACGGCTCCCAGCTGGAATTTTCTCCATCAGCGAACCGTATTGGTCCTCAGAGGAAGATAGCAAGAAGATCAAAGAGCCCAAGAGAAGGGTTCACGATCTTTATGCCAAGTACAAGCCTACAAAGGTCTCTCTTCGTCTTCTGTAGGATCAAATGCACTGCAATTTTAGGGTTTTGAATTTCTCCTGAAACCCTATA
>JASFEQ010000029.1:0-20533 GCA_050124735.1 Desulfobacteraceae bacterium
CCGAGGCTCTCTGTCCTCCGTCCTCCCTGCCCGCCGTAGTCTCTCGCCACGGCTTAGCCTCCGGCATAGCCCGGGTGACGCAGGCGGGTGTCATCTGTCATCCGTCCTCTGTCATCTGTCCTCCTTGGCCCGCCGAAGCCATGAGGCGAAGGCGGTTGTCTTACGTCTTCTGGAATTGGCGTTGTTCTTTTCCATTTATCAATATATCAATAGACGTCCCCTAAATCAAAATCACAGGATGGTGCAGGCCGTCGATCATGAAGATCCGCTTTTCAAATGTCTATCCAGTTCTGCCTTGGGAATTCCAAGGCAGTAAAGCATATTCATGATTTGGTCGCTGCTGAGGACGCCATCCGTTTTAATACTGTTCTCGTCAGGCTTAAATGCAATGGACAGGCCGACGTTTTCTATGAAGTGTGAGCCAATGGATCCATCCCCGACAGCTATGACCTGATCAAGACCGATCTTTTCAACATTCATGACGAATTCAAGAATCTCCTGTTTGGAATCGCTGGTGATGATGGGCTCCTCAAGCTCTCCGGTGATGATCCCGTTCTCATCTGCCTTTAGGGTATTGGAAAAGGCGTAGTCCACACCTGCGGCCTCAAAGATCTTCTTTGTGAAGAAATTAAAGCCGGATGTGAGGAGTGCGATTTTGAAACCCATGGATTTCAGAATCCCTATGAGCTCAAGGGCACCAGGATTGAGCTCAAGGATATCGCCAAATTTATCGAAATCGGATATGGGAATTCCCTTCAAAACCCGCGCATTTTCAATGAGTGTTTCTATCTTATCTTCATGGGCATCCGTAAATTTGGTCTCGGAATCGATGGGGCCCACCTTCCCTTCAATCTCCTCCAAGAAATTTCCTAGGGAATGATCTTGGATCAAGGTGGATTCCACGTCAAAGACGATCAGCTTTTTGCCCCTCTGGTAGATGTCTTCATTCTGTATGACCACACTCTGATTCAATGTCTTACACAATTCCTTGAGCTCGCTGCTCATCTTATCAATCGCCTCTTCACGGGACAGACCTGTTTGAACGGGCATCTGGCTCATATCGATCGCCATCTCCATGGAAAAAAACTTACCCCGTGCAATCATCCGACAGTTCTCTATGCTGATGTTGTAGTGGTGAAAAAATCTGGAGATCTTCGCAATGATACCAGGTTTGTCTTCCCCCAAGACTGTCACAATATGGTTTTCTTTTTGCGGCACAAAACTGATTTCTTCTTCATCATATATTCCTAGAATGGTCTTTAATCCGGTCTCATCGCCTATGCTGTTCAGTGCTGCAGATATGGCATCCATAGAATGTTCAGAAGCGGAGAAATCAATGATGAGAAATATATAGAACAATCCCCTTCTACAAGTCTCCTCCACATCGATGATATTTCCGTTCATCGCAAATATTTTGGTCGTGATTTTGGCGACCAAACCGGGAGAATCAAGACCGGTCGCTGATAGGCTTAAAATCTTACCTTTCTCTTTCATCTCTTCCTCCAATCGATAACGTTTGTATCAATGTCTCTTATCGAAGAAAACGAAGAGCTCTTCTTCATAGAATCGACCGTTAATGACTTGGCCGGGACTGAGTCGCCGCATCCCCTTGGCTTGCAAAAAACGGGTAAATCTCCTGTTTATCTCTTCCAACGTAATGTTTTCTTTAAACCAAGGGGTTGGAATGTTCACATTGAGCGGGCGGGCCGGGATCAAATGCCGCGTGGACTTGGGGGCAAACACCCTTTTTTGTCTTGCCGCTTCAACCACCATCTCTTTAGTGATCTGAGGCGTCCAAATGACGATTTCGTGATCCCTCAAGGCCTCACAGAATTCATTGTCGTACATATGTTGGCACGGGATATATTCGAGCACTCCGCCCCTTTTCCTGATTCTGTTCTGGATTTTCTCCAGCATATCGTAGGCGCTCACAGCATCGGTGATCATATCTTCATTAAACGTAATAGTCGCAAATAAGCTGGCCTGCTGAACGCCACATCGATAACAGTCCTCTTCCAACATCCTTTCCATGCTTTCCCTGTCCGTCACTTCCTGAAGGCTACCGCCCAGCTCTTCCACAACCTCCCCTATCAAGTTCCTGTCTTTTATGTTGCCTAACAGCCTGAACCAATACCGCAGTTGCATGTCCCTATTAAAGTAGTCAATTCGACAGACCGGAATGTATTTAAAGCCCAACTCCTTGAAAACATAGGTGCGGTGGTTGCCGTCCAGAACGATGCTGTTCCTATCAACAATGACGGGGTTCTCCAGATTGGCCAGGTTCTTGAACTCCAAAATAAGCTGCTTTGCTATTCCCGGAAGAATCCTCTCATGGATAAACAGGGACTCCACTGGCACGACTTCCAGTTCCAGCCTCAGGTTTGCAGTGTCTATGCTGAACATGTGTCGCCGTTGTACCTCGAAACTCTAGCATTCCTGCTTGGCTACAGCAGATTTTGGAGCTGCTGAAGAATGTCAGCGTATTCATCGCCGCGGAAACAGAACTGAAGCTCACTGAAGTGCTCTCGAAGCGCTTTGACCTGATCTCTTACATTGGCGTTGTTGACCACAACATCATGAATCAGGGAAGCCAAACTACGGAAGTCTTCCTCTTCCATGCCAAAGCGGGTCATCTCCGATACGCCCATCCGCAGGGCCCCAGAGGCCGTAAACCCCTCTTCGTCTGTGTTGGCTTGGTAGTTGCAGATGATGTTGTTGCCTTCGAGTCGGCTCGCGATTTCCGACCCGTGGCCATAGCCCACGTCTAACACCACTTGGTGGGTTTCGGTAAAGTCAATGGCCGGGTCGCCAGCCACATCCAACCCACACTCCTTTAGCGACCGAGCGAATGCCTTGGCATTTGCGATGACCTTGGCCTGGTATTCGTCCTTGAAGTGATTCATCTCGTATGCGGCCATCAGCAGCCCCAGCAACGTGCCCAGGTGGTGGTTGGAGACCGACCCGGGGAAGGTGCGCCGAACCAGGGCCTCCCAGAGCGCGTAACGCTCTTCCTGCTCCTGAAAACCGCTGCCGACCACACCGCGCTGCGTGCCGAAGTAGGTCTTGTGTGTTGATCCGGTGACCAGGTCAGCCCCCTCGGTAAAGGGCTGCTGGAAGTGCGGGCCGATGAGCCCGAGCACGTGGGCCATGTCGTACATCAGCACCGCGTGGATCTCCTGAGCGTCAAGGAATTGCCGGATCTCTGTGACAGGCTCCTTGTGCAGAACCATGCTCTTGCCAAAGATGATGAGCTCCGGCCGGTATTCATCGATCAATTCCAGCGTGGCCGCCACATCGATCTTGTAAGGGTTGTCAATCAGCACGGGGAAGTTTGCCACGGCTGGGCGCTCTGTGCGCGGGTCGTGGGCGACGTAGTCCTTCAGCGCGCCCATGGGCTGGGCGCTCAAGTGACCCCCCTTCCCAATATGGTTGGTGATCGCACGGCGAATTCGCCGCGGCTCTGCCTTGCGGTCAGCCCGATTGATATAGTCCACCATCGCACTGAAAACGGCCGTGTTAGCCATCTGCCCGCTGATGAGGCGTATCTCCACATTCTCGCAGCCGAGGAATTTTTGCATTTCCTGTTCAAGCATCCGTTCAACCTGGCCGATGAATTCCGTGCCCTGGTAGTAGAAAATTTCGGCATCGTAGAATGCCTTGGACCTCTTGTGTTCGGCATATCGAAAGGCTGGATCCATCACCGAAAGGAGTCGGGCCATGGGCGAAATTGTCATCTCCGAAGGAATAAGGTTGATGCACTCTCGCTGTCGCCAAACTGTGTTCTCCACGGTCTTTTCCAGCAGTCTTCGGACCTTGCCCGGTGCATCGCCGGTTGGGAGTTCTTCAGCCGGGAGTTGGTGATCAAAGACGATTGGGCGGGCGTACGGCGGGGCATCGCCTCGCATGTGAAACGGCACCACCGACGCATCAACCGCCTTACCGCGAATCTCTATGGTGACCTTCTCCTCTTCGATAATGTCACTGTCGATGTATCCCAGGGAGATGGACCGCAATCCATGTCTGTTGGTCTGGGCTGACTCAAGCCCTTCGCCCTCAACTTCCCACATGGGGACCATTGTCCCGCTGCTGACGTACCCCACATGCTCGTCGCCTTTGAACACCTTGGCCCCCTCACGGGCGATACCTCGTCCTGCGACGGCGATCGGTTTAATCATACGCGGCAGGTCATGGATGAGGGAGTAATCGCGCGAGACGATTCTCCTGAACGCCTCGTGCTGCCTAGCCAGCTCCGCACGACCGATGAACTGCCCTTTCAGCGGCGACAAACTCACAGCGAACTTCGCAAGTGGGCAGGCGAACATGGGGATTTCCTTGCCTTCCGGGTCTTCACCCAACTCGTGGCCATAGAGAGGCAAAAAGGCTTCCAGCCGGAGTGTATCCCGCGCGCCAAGGCCGATGGGTGTCGCCTCCTTGGCTACGATCAGGTCCCACAGCATCAGCCCGTCCTCTCGGTTGGCGAAGAGCTCAAAACACAACGGCTCGCCCGTGTAGCCGGTGCGGGCCAGTTGCACCTTAACGCCTGAGATCGAGACGATGCTTACGGCATTTCTCACCGGCTCTGGGAGCGGACCGACCTCGATGATCTCTTCCAGCAGATCGCGCGACTTCGGCCCCTGCAGCGCAAGCATGACAATGTCTTCTGTGTGGTCCACCAGCTCAACGTCGTCGAAATCCCCTAGAACCGCCTGGAGGTGATTCCAGTCCTTCTCACGATTTGCGGCGTTGACCACCAGCAAATATTCCTCTTTCACAAAGCGGTAGAGATACGCATCGTCCACAGCCCCGCCCGTTTCGTTGGGGATGAGCGTGTACTGAGCCCCCGTCGTTGTTATGTCGAGGGCTTCAGCGTTGTTGCTCAATACGTGCTGAAGAAATTTCAGTGCCCCTGCACCTCGCACGATAAAACGACCCATGTGGGAGACGTCAAAAAGGCCTGCCCCCTTGCGGGTGGCGAGGTGCTCCTGCACGATGCCGGTGGGGTAGAAAACGGGCATCTCCCAGCCACTGAATTCCACCATCTTGGCGCCCAGGGCCACGTGCCGTTCATAGAAAATGGTTCGTTTAAGTTGGCTCATCGATCATCTCCGTTTCTTCTTTTCACCCCAGAGGGTGAAGCTCAAAATCTGCTGGCGCCGCAGCCGCTCCGCCGAACAGGCGGATAATGAGTCCTTTGACTGCAAAAACTGTTTGCATACGGATCGGACCTTCTCAGCCCAAGACCCTTTCAGCCCGGATGCTCGCCAATCAGGCGCTCTCCTGAGGCCACTTGGGCAAGAATTATCTCGAACGGTCCCAAGGGTTATATATTAAATTATCAAAGGGTTACACTATCGAGGGCTGGATTAGAGAACCCTCCTGTACAGAAGCAAGTGAGCAAATCAAAATTACTTAAACAGGAGGTGGAATCATAAAAAGCACTGAATACTATCAGTCTTAAGGAGTTCCGTCAACTTCCCCACTCATCTTCAAACATTCTGAATCGACATTTTGTAGAAATTAGAATGTGGTATTTGCATTTATATATGGCATGTGATAGTTTTTTTGATCTTTTTGCTGGGTTGTGCCTTGCTGGTTTCCGGATTTTGGATTGGGAAAATCTCACGCAGGTTCGTCAACCCAAAGAATCAAGGGCCCAACTTACCTCCGGCACATCTGCCACATCCAGCTTCAAGAATTCCATATGTTTAGCAGGAATCAGTACCTAATAAGAAACATGTGGCTTCAATGATTTTTACAAATACTGATCATTAATTTGGAAAAAGGAGAAATGGCCGTGAAAGAAATCAGTGAATTAAATTTACCCGATGATGTTCGCTATGCAGAAGATCATGAATGGGCCCGGCTTGAGGGCGATAAAGTAACGGTTGGTCTTGACGATTATGCCCAGGATCAGCTCTCAGACATTGTTTTTGTGGAACTTCCCCAGGTGGGTGATACCTTTAAAAAGGGGGAAGAATTCGCAACCGTGGAATCAGTAAAAGCTGTTTGCGAATGTTACATGCCGGTGGGCGGAGAAATTGTTGATGTAAACACGGAGCTTGAAGAATCACCTCAGCTGATAAACAAAAGCCCATACAAAGATGGATGGATGGTTGTGGTCAATCCCAATGACCTATCTCAAATGGAGACGCTCATGACCAGTGCCGCCTGCCTGGAAAAGCTGAAAGGAGAAGAGTAAATGCTTTACTTGCCCCATACCAGTGAAGATATTGCTTCAATGCTTCAGGCTGTGGGAGTTGACGACCTTGACGGCCTTTTTTCCACAGTCCCTGAAGATTGCCGTTGCAAGGGCGACCTCAACCTGCCAGAGGCGATGACTGAGTGGGAATTGAACGAGCATATGCAGGCTCTTTCCGACAGCATGGCCGTCTCCCCGGAATACAAAGTGTTCATGGGAGCGGGGAGTTATGAACATTTTATTCCTGCTTCGGCACTTTACCTCTTAAGTCGCTCAGAGTTTGTAACATCTTATACCCCTTACCAGCCCGAAATGAGCCAGGGAACACTCCAAGCAATTTATGAGTATCAGACGCTTGCTGCCCAGCTCCTGGGCATGGAAATAGCAACTGCATCGCATTACGACGGTGCTACGGCCCTGGCCGAATCACTGCTTATGGCCATCCGTGTGACCAAACGAAGTAAAGTCGCCGTTTCAAGCCTTATTCATCCTCTATATCGTCGGGTGGTTCGAACCTATTTTGAACCCACCGGTTATGAGGTTGTGGAACTTGGCTATCTCAAGAGCGGTGTGACCGATCTTACTGGATTTGATGACATGGAGGATCTTGCAGCCGTTGCGGTGCAGTCACCCAATTTTTTCGGATGCGTTGAGGATTTACAGGCCATTGGGGAAAGGGCTCATGATAAAGGGGCCCTTTTGATCGCTTCCTTTACGGAACCCCTTTCTTACGGGCTTCTAAAGAATCCCGGAACTCAGGGCGCCGACGTTGTATGCGGGGAAGGTCAGAGCCTCGGTATTCCCCGTTCGTTCGGCGGACCGCAACTGGGGATACTCGCAAGCCGCAAGATTTACATGCGCAGCTTGCCCGGTCGTCTGGTTGGCCAAACCAAAGACCTGGATGGCAAAAGAGGCTTTGTTCTGACGCTCGCTACCAGGGAGCAGCATATTCGCCGAGAAAAAGCGACTTCCAACATTTGCACCAACAATAGCCTCTGTGCTCTGGCGGCCGCAACGTATATGGCCTCTCTCGGGGGTACCGGTATACGGGAACTCGCCCGTCTCAACCATGACAAGGCCGAATATCTCAAAAATGAGCTGAAAAAGGCGGGATTTACCATAAGCTTTGACAGCCCCACATTCAATGAATTCGTTGTGGAATTTCCCAAAGGCTTTGAGGCCAATTACGGGCGCCTTCTGGAGAAAAAGATCATAGCAGGCCTTTCTTTGGCTCCTTACTACCCTGAACTTGTCAACCATTACCTTTTGTGCGTAACGGAAACCAGGTCCAAGGAGGACATGGATAGCCTGGTCAGGGAGGTTAAATCATGAGAGAATCTTTAGGGACTAGGGGTCTGATACTTAATGAACCGCTGCTTTGGGAAAAAGGGAGAAAGGGGAGAAGCGGGTTTTCCCTTCCCCGCCGCGACGTTGAATCCTCGCCTCTGTCCCCTGAACTAACGGGCGAGGGCCCTGACTTCCCGGATTTGAGCGAGGTGGACGTGGTACGCCATTACACACGACTCTCCCAATGGAATTTCGGTGTGGATACAGGGATGTACCCATTAGGGTCATGCACCATGAAGTACAGTCCAAAGAGCAACGAAAGACAAGCAAGCCTTCCAGGATTTAGCGGGGCTCATCCCCTGCTTCCAGCCAGTCTGTCCCAGGGGGTGCTCAGGCTGCTATTTGAACTGGAGCAATATCTCGCGGAGATCACCGGCATGGACGCCACCACCCTTCAGCCTGCTGCAGGGGCCCACGGAGAGCTAACCGGCATGCTTCTTATTCACGCCTACCACAGAAGTAAGGGGGTGTTGCGTTCAAAGATCATTGTCCCGGATACGGCACACGGGACAAACCCTGCCAGTGCAGCCCTCTGCGGTTACCGCCCCGTACCTGCAAAATCCAATGAACAGGGAATCCTATCCGTGGAGGCCATCGCCGAAGTCATGGACGAAGAGACAGCCGGGATCATGGTAACCAACCCGAACACACTGGGGCTTTTTGAGGAAAATATCCAGGAAATAGCCGAAATCGTCCACTCCAAGGGCGGGCTGGTCTATTGTGACGGCGCAAACATGAATGCCGTCATGGGTATAGTGCAAATGGGTAAAACCGGGATTGACATCATACACCTGAACCTCCACAAGACCTTTTCGACCCCTCACGGGGGAGGAGGGCCCGGTGCAGGTCCTGTCTGTGTCAAAAAGCATCTTGAGCCATTTCTGCCTGTACCCCGCGTGGTGGTAAAAAAGGGGAAATATGCCCTTTCGGAAAATTATCCCCAATCTGTGGGCAAACTGCAGGCCTTTCATGGAAATGTGGGTGTCATCATAAAGGCCTACTCTTATATTCGTAGCATGGGGCCAAAGAATCTGAAAAAGGCGAGCCAGCTTGCTGTCTTGAACGCAAATTATATCAAGGAAACGTTAAAAGGCACATTGGATCTTCCCTACGATAGACCTTGCATGCATGAATGCGTCTTTTCCGATAAACATCAACGACCTGCCAAAGTATTGACTCTGGATATGGCCAAGCGACTTATGGATTACGGATTTCATCCGCCAACCGTTTATTTTCCGTTGGTCGTACAAGGTGCAATCATGATCGAACCCACGGAGACGGAGTCCAAAGAGGATCTCGATCAGTTTATTGAAGCATTCAAAGCCATTGCCAATGAGGCTAAAGAAAACCCAGACTTGCTGCATGAAGCACCAAAAAAATGCAAAGTAAAGAGGCTGGATGAGGTAACAGCGGCGCGGAAGCCATGCCTTGCGGGATGAAATACTGGAATTGATGGGCCCAAAATCTTTATCTGGAAGACTATCACATGACCGATAATCAACCCCTGGAAATAGTGATCGTTGGCCTTGGTGCAAGTGGGCTTTATGCCTCAAAGAGCGCCCTTAGCTATAACCGCAAATGCCATGTAACCATTATTGAGAAGAGGGACTTCGATCAGTTCTCCCCCTGCGGCCTTCCCTTTGTCATCGAGGGGGTGGTCAAGGACTTCGAGGCACTAATGTACGATGTCCCTGAAATAAAAAACAAGTTGACCAAAATTCTTCATCATGAGGTTGTCTCTATTGATAAGGTCAAAAAAATAGTGAAGGCTGTGGACCTTGCCACTTCAGATGAAAAAGAGTTCAGATACGATTCACTGATACTTGCAACCGGTGCATCCCCCATAAATCTGCCGATCCCTGGCGCAAGCAGTCTCTTGGGAAAGGGTGTCCATTTTGTATCGGACATAGAGAACAGCACCGCTTTACTTATGGCTGCAAAATCATCGAAGAAGAAAAGTGCGGTCGTTGTGGGGGGAGGCGCCACAGGTCTGGAGGTGGCGGTGGGATTAAAGAAACTAGGACTTGATGTGGCAGTGACCAAGAGGACGCCGCCCCCGTTCCCCCGTAACCTGGACCCAGAAATGGGAAAAAATATCGTTGAGCACCTGGAAAAACTGGGAATAATTGTTCTCTTTGGTAAAGGCATTGATCGCATCAACGGTACTCAAGAGGTGGAATCAGTGGAAATCGCGGGTGAAACCATCGATTGTGATATATTCGTCATGGCCGTCGGGATGCGCGGGAACACCAAGTTGGCTGAGATAATAGGGGCAAGGACTGAAAACGGATCGGTCGTGGTGAACAACAGGATGGAAACATCCGTTGAAAACGTCTATGCCGTTGGAGATCTTGTCCAAACCTATTCCCGCATAGATGAGACCCCTACTGTCATGCAGCTTGCCACATCAGCTTATCGGCAAGGGATGACGGCGGGAATAAATGCGGCCGGAGGAAACACATCTTATCCTGGTGCTCTCAACACTTTCCTCACCTTCGTGGGTGGTTTGGAAATTGCGTCAACCGGATACACTTTAGAGACCGCAAAAAGTCTGGGCTATGATGCCAAGGCCATCTCCACCAACCGAGAGATAAAACCCCATTACATGCCTGATACAAAAGAGATAAACCTGAGGGTCATTGTGGATGTGAAGGATGGTAAGATTCTGGGTGCGCAGGCCGTGGGTGAAGAAGGCGCTGCTTGGAGAATTAACGTCTTTGCCCTGGCCATACACGGCGGTATGACCCTTTACGACCTTATGGATGCCGAGCTTTCCTACAATCCTCCCATCTCACAGATGTATGATCCCATCTCGCAGGTTGCTGAGATAGGGCTCAAACGGCTCAGGCTTGCACCAAAGGAATGCGAAAAGGTTTTTTTCCCTGAGTTAAGATGAAAGATGCCATATTTCAGAACAAGAGATGGCTCTGTATTCAGCTTCCTGCCACAGAGTACAGCGAAGCATGGGATCTGCAGAGTAACCTTGTAGCTGCAAGAAAAGATAGAATTATTAACACGAATATTATCTTATTATTGGAGCACCCCCCTGTTTTAACCCTTGGTCGCAGGGGCGGATTGAACAACCTGAGGGTATCCATGGATTTCCTGGAAAAAGCAGGAATTCCCGTGATTCAAGTGGAGCGGGGCGGAAACATTACCTACCACGGACCCGGTCAGCTCGTCATGTATCCCATCATTGATCTCCGAGTTGCCAGGCTGACGGTGGCTGATTATGTTGAAAATCTTGAAGAAGTCATGATTCGGGTCGCTGGAGACTGGGGAATTAAGGCTGAGAGGAATCCCATGAACAGGGGAGTGTGGGTCGGGGATAATAAACTGGGGAGTATCGGAATCGCTATTCGCCGGGGAATTTGCTTCCATGGCATGGCATTTAACGTCAATCTCTCACTGGAGACCTTTGGCTGGATAAATCCCTGCGGTCTTCAGGATATAGGGATGACATCCATGGAGCGGGAACTCTCACGCAAAGTATCCATCCATCAAGTGCGGGAGGCCACAAAACGTCACTTCGAGGCAGTCTTCGGGGTAGAGCTGGTTATGAAAAACCTGTCAGAATTGCAGGACCTTTTACAAGCACCCTTTCTAGATCCATCCGGAATCGAGCATCAAGCATCCAGTATCACAAAAACTTGACACATCCGTTGAGTTTTTGCCCTTATAATACGTCAAGAGGCTATGATCATTCAGCATCAAGAAGCGAAAGTGCACACCCGAAAACCCCCCTGGCTAAAGCGGAGTCTTCCAACGGGACCAACATATGAAAGCGTTAGGGCTCTGCTGAAGAAAAGGGGGCTTCACACAGTTTGCGAGGAAGCGAAATGTCCCAACATTTGGGAGTGCTTTTCCCGACGGACTTCTACCTTCCTGATTATGGGGGCCCGTTGTACGCGCAAATGCCGTTTCTGCGCGGTGGCACATGGACCGTCAGGCTCGCCCGATCCCAGAGAACCGGCCAGGGTGGCGGAAGCTGCGCAGAGCATGGGATTGAGCTATGTGGTCATCACCTCTGTCACCCGGGATGATCTCCCTGACGGAGGAGCCATTTTTTTTGAAAAGACGATTCAAGAGATCCGCAAAAGAATGCCCCATGCACTTGTGGAGGTTTTGATACCGGATTTTCAGGGGAATAGGGAGGCGCTTCGGACGGTCCTTGAGGGCCATCCCGATGTCTTGAACCACAATCTTGAAACCGTGCAACGTCTTTATCCTGTGGTTCGGCCAGAGGCCAACTACCATCGCTCCCTTGAATTGTTAAACCAGGCTAAACAGCACGACCCCACCATTCCAACTAAATCAGGTCTCATGCTCGGCCTTGGAGAGTTTCCCGAAGAAGTGGAAGAAACGCTGCGTGACCTTCTTGACGCGGGTTGCAGTATCCTGACGCTGGGTCAATATCTTCAGCCCACAGGGGAACACTTAGAAGTTGAACGCTTTATTCATCCGGATGAATTTGAGAACTGGAGGGAGACCGCGCTCAAGATGGGTTTTTCTGAAGTTGCCAGTGGGCCGTTTGTGAGGAGTTCTTATTCTGCAAAAGAGCTCTATCAGGCCGCAAAGCACCTCACCTCACTTTGATCCCTCGTTTATGATGACCATCCTGATGGGTTCTAACAATCCCATCTTCCACCAAAAGAATAGTGAGAAAAAACCCAAAAAGGCTAATGGCGAAGACAGCTATCGAGATAATCGCCTTATGAACAAGCGCATATTCGTTGGATACGACCCAAAGCAGAGGAAGCGCAATACCCGGTATTACACCCAAGAACAGCAGACTCGCAGTCTTTGACATCATCTATGAGATCTCCTAATATGCCCGTGCCAAGCTTCCCTTAAATTCAATTAAAATAGCTCGTAATTTTTTCTTCAATAATCAATCGCCAATAATCAATCCTAAAGGCCTCCACCACTCACGATCCTCTACCCTTCAGGCTCCCCAAATACCCTGTCCACAAAAGCGTTCCTGAAGAGCCCTTTCGGATCACATTCCTTGCGGAGTGCATCGAACTGCTTGTACAGGGGATAGAGTTCTGCGAAGTCGTTGGCGGTTCGGTAGAACAGCTTGCCCCAGTGGGGACGCCCGGCGTACTCCCGCATGAGCCCCTCGAAGTCCCGGTGGTAGGGCCCCGTCCACTTGCTGCTAGCCACGTACGCCCCCAGATAGCAGCTATCCCGGCCGGTTGCCGGGCTCATGGGGATGTCATCGCCAGGGACGAATCGAACCTCCACCGGGAAGTTCACCCAGTACTCCGGTGCCGCGCCGCGAACGATCCCCGCCAGTCGATCAATGGCCTCTGCTGCGTTTCCTCGGGGGATGGCGTACTCCGATTCGTTGTGAATGGGAATCATCTTCCCGATATTGAACAGCCTGTCGCCTCGGTTCACCCGCAGCCGTGGCGTGAAGTAGAGACGCTGCAGTAACCTGAGCACCGCTGGTGTGAGTGCTGGCACCCCACGAGACATGGAGAGAAGAACGCTGAAGGAGTAGGTGGACAGGCCCCACTCCTCCATGAGCTCGGTGGGCTTCGGTGTCGTTCTTTTCTCCCTGGTTCGGTTATAGAGGTACACCTGGATGACATCTGTGTACGGTAGCCACCACAGCTTCACGTAGTCGTTCTCCGCCAAGTATCTGTCCAGGTCGGCGAGGACACGATCGAACGAGATGATTTCTCGGCGCTCCTCTAGATCAAAGGCGTCGATACACCGGAACGTGATCTCTGTGACGACACCGAGGCACCCGAGGTGGACCCGCGCCGCAGAGAAGAGCTCTGGCGTAGATTGTGGGCTCAGCTCTCGCACTCGACCCGTGCCGTCTACCAGCCGCATCTCCTCGATAAACGTGGACAGAAGAGGTGTACCAGACCCGTGTGTTCCAGTCCCCGTGTAGCCAGCAGCGGTCTGGGTCACGATGGAGCCGATGTTATCCAGCGCCAGGTGGTGCTCCGCCAGCACCCGTTGGATGTCAGACATCACCGCCCCGCCCTGGACCCGTACTCGCCTGGCATCGGCCTGCACATCGATGGCCGTCATCCTTTCCAGCAGCAGCAGATGCTGCCCTTCCACTTCGTTGATGTCGGACCACGACAGCCCCGAACCCACCGGCTTCAGGCGACCGCCATCTTCCGACACCTGGGTCACAAGCTCAGCGATCTCTTGCTCGTCCCGCGGGCGATGCACGGCTTTCGGCCGCCACGCCACATTCCCGGCCCAGCTTCTTAGCTTCTCCATGCAAGCGCTCCCCCTTTGCATTTATCAATATATCAATGGACGTTCCCCATTTACATCTCGTTTTCTTCGATGGCTGGTCGGGGTTCTTGGCGTATTGCCCTAAAATTTTTTACCATTTTTCGGCCTATAGGTGTTAAGATGGTCGGGTGAAGCCGGTTGAGCCACCATAAAAGACGAGCATGGAAAGGAAAAATGATAATTGCCCTGTTGCGAGCCACGCCTCTTAGAGTAGCCTTCGCAGCCTTGCTCACCTCCATCATCTTGAACGGTATCTGTGCTAAGACATCCTCCCTGCTAGCGTTTAGCAAAGTGGCGTTTTCCCAGATGCTTGTTTGAACAAACCCTGGACAGACGACGCTTACCTTGACACCGAGATCTGCCGCCTCGACCCGCAAGGAGTTTGAGAGCCCTACGACCCCATATTTGGTCGTTCCATAGGGAATATTAGTTGGGTAGCCAATCAAGCCCGATAACGAAGAAACATTAACAATGTGCCCAAAACCCTGCTTAACCATAATAGAGTAAGCTGCGTTCGTGCCATAAACGACACCCCACAAGTTCACATCAAAAACACGCCGCCAATGTTCGATGGTCATGTCGCGCGCATCGCCACTCACAGCGACCCCTGCGTTGTTGAACATGTAATCGAGTCGCCCGTGTTCACGGGTCGTTTCATCTATGAGCTTTCGCACATCCTGTTCTCGTGACACATCTAAAAGCGCTGCAACTGCCTGGCCTCCTGCTGTGGTGATGGTTGAGGCAACTTCTTGTGCTCCATCCTGCATGATATCAGCCACGACAACCACTGCTCCCCTTCTCCCCAACTCTATGCAGAGCTCACGTCCGATACCAGACGCTCCACCTGTAACGATCGCAATTTTGTCTTTGAGATCGTTCATGCCCCCTCTCCTTTCTCTTGGTATCGCTCCGATAAGAACTGTCTCTTCTGAAGGTCTGCTTTGCTTGTGTGGACTAGGCTCCCAATGGAAAAAGCACAATCCATCAGGAGATGGTTAGGCACATTTTGAGGTCTGTCACCATGAGGCAACCTCCTTTATGGAGGTTATTGGTTGGAAGGAAAATCTAATAGATTAGAATAATATGAAAAAGCACCGACAAGTCAACTCTTTTGCCGCCTTACCCTTCAGGCGCCCGTCCTCTCCATCCTCCGTAGCAGGCTGCTGCGGAGGACGGGCGTAGCAGCGCTACTGCGGAGGATGGAAAGGCGGGTCCTTTATTTCAATAATCAATATTCAATATTCAATCCGACAGGCTTTTTTTCTTCAATATTGAATCGTCAATAATCAATCCCAAAGGCGTCCCCATTTTCACTAGAGTGAGCACTATTCCACAGCGGTCCTCTGTCGTCCTTGGCGCCCCGTAGCCGGGAGGCGAAGGGGGCTGTCCTCCGTCTTCCGTCCTCTGTCCTCTGGAATCCATGTCCCCCGCTTCCATTCATGGCTAGTCCTCTAATTGTGTCAGTTCGGTTCCCGTTTTCATTACGTAGATGTGAGAGAATTCCGAGTCCTTGTCTGCGCCATGCCAGTGCTTTTCACCTGCTGAGATGAGAATAACGTCTCCCTCGGTTACAACCTTCTCTTCAGTTTCTGTGGCTACAATTCCTTTCCCAGCAATGACTATGAGTATTTGTTCACTATCGTGAGCATGAAACTTATTACGTACTCCCTTACCGAAATTCACGATATTTATGTCATTTTCATTGCTTTCAGGCATAAGGACCTGTCTCGTTACATCCTTACCGGTAAACAGGGGGTGCACGTAAGGTTCCTTTGAAACTTCGCTTATTTTAACTACTTTCATCTCTCCCTCCTTAAAATATCAGCTAAAATCTAAAGATTCCCTCAAACCATCGAAGCGCCTGTCCTGAGCGGAGTCGACCCTTCGTAACAGCTCATGGTCGATGCTGAGCAACGTCGAAGCATCGAAGCGCTCACTCCTTACTTGTCACTTGTTACTTCTAACTCCTGACTCCTTACTGTTTACTGTTTACTCTATGCTTCCTTTCTTCAATATTCAATGGTCAATATTCAATCCAAAAGGCTTCCTCCTTTTCCCTGGTTACTCTTCCAATTTTATTTCATTTACTTCACACCATTCTCTGAGAGTCTCTGTTTCTCTCTCATTTTCAAGGTCATACCACTTTTTCAACAAACCTCGATCTTCGAGCAAATCTTTGTATCTTCCGTATGCCCCTCTTCTTCTGAATATGCGCCTGACTCGTTCAAAATCGCCTGGAAGATGTTCCTTAACAAATTCAAATACAAGGTCCCTTCCCAAATCCAATTCATTTTTGTGCGGAATGGCTACACAATCTTCACGCTCGTATATATCTTCCGGTATTTCATCCTCATCATCATCCCAGTATTCCGACCCATAATATATTTCTTCTGTCTCCTTACAGAGGATTGCGTAATTTGTATCCATAGCAGCTGAACTAACATAAAGGAATGCATCTTCTATATCGCTAAACTTGATAGTCATCGTCCCATTTCCCAAAGGCTAACTTTGAAAATGTGGAAAGAAAATTCCTTACATTTCGAAGATCCTCTGCAGCACTCTGCTCGGCACATTTTGAGGCGATGCTCCATTGAGAACCCCCAGAGTGAGGTTATTGGATGGAAGGAAAATCTTGGTTAAATGAACAAAAAAAGGCTTTTGATGTCAAGCAAATTACAGCTATTTACTGTTACAAATGGACGTCTCTGTTTACTCATATTTCTCCGAGGCTCTCTGTCCTCCTTGGCGCGCCGTAGCCGGGAGGCGAATGCGGCCGTCCTCTGTCCTCCTTGGCCCGCCGAAGCCATGAGGCGAAGGCGGCTGCTTGTCGAAGCAAAGCGGAGATCCCGCTCGCGGGGCCCTGAGCCTGCTCGCCCTGAGTTCATCGAAGGGGTCGAAGGGTCATCTGTCATCTGGACTAGGCGTCCCCTATTTTCATAGCGGTGTGTTGGTAAACTCGATTTTTATCCTGCCCGATAGGACGTCATCAATGGTAATCCTATCCCGCTTCAGGTACTCA
Source organism: Desulfobacteraceae bacterium (assembly GCA_050124735.1). Lineage (GTDB taxonomy): Bacteria > Desulfobacterota > DSM-4660 > Desulfatiglandales > HGW-15 > JASFEQ01. Next base: position 16,830 of record JASFEQ010000029.1, read on the forward strand.
TCTCCGAATTCCTTATCGATTACATCTTCCTCGAACAACTTAGCAGTGATATAGGCGCGCAGACGTCTCTTGTCTATTTTGTTTACCGCTGTGAGGGGCCAACCCCCGACAATTTCCACGCGCTCCGGCAGTTCGAAGAGGGAAATCCCCTCTTTCTTCAAAAAATCTATAATCTCTTCCGAATTGATTTCTTCCCCTTTTATGGGTTGTACGATCGTACAGAGCCTCTCACCGAGGCGCGGATCAGGCATACCAATAGCGGCACAATTTGCCACCTTGGGGTGCTCTTTGAGCCTATCCTCAATGCGTTCAGGATAAACATTCTCCCCACCCCTCAAAATCGTATCCTTCTTCCGTCCCTCAACAACATAACTGCCGTCTTCGCGAATGGACATCAGATCCCCGGTGTGCATAAAGCCTTGCTCATCAAATGTCTTTTTGTTCTCCTCCTCGGCCCTGAAATAGCCCTTAAATGTGAGGGGACCCTTCATGACCATTTCCCCCACCTGGCCCTGTTTCACTTCCTTATTGTTGTCATCTACCAGCCTGATCTGCACTTCTGGATCAGCTATGATGGGCCGCCCTACTGTATACATCTTAACCTCTTTAGGGCTATCCCATCGATTACTGAGCTGGGGCCCTTCTGCCATGCCAAAGGTGTTGACGAAATCAACGCCGAGTGTCTCTATACACCATTCCACGAGTTCGGGTCTCACCTTTTGTCCCCCGGCCGCTACGACCTTGAGAGAGCTCAAATCATATTTTTTTGACAACTCAGGATAGCCTTCCATCCAGTATATGATTTGAACCGGGATGATTAGGGTATGCGTTATCCCGTATTTCTCAACCAGATGAAAGTGACTTTCAGGTTTAGGTGAACCGGAAAGGACAATCGTTCCTCCCCTAAATATAAGTGGTCCAGAGACGTTCTCCATAGGGGCATTATGCGCAGCGGGTATGGCTACCAGGCCGACAGAATCATCCGTGTATCCAGCCACCCTACCGACGTAATCCCAACCGCAGAGGTAATCGTTATGGGTTCTCGGAATCCCCTTGGGTACCCCAGTGGTTCCCCCAGACAGGAGTTCGGTACTGATATCGTTAGGGTCCGGCTTGAACTGATCCAGGTAATCAGCAGCATAATCCATTTCCCCGGCTCCTTTTAAGAGCTCCTCAACGGAATGCCAGCCACGGGGTGCTTGCCCTTCGGTCGTGAGGAGTATTTTTAGATAGGGATGATTTTGGCGGATCTCTTCCACCATGGCCACGTAATCGAACTTTCCTCCCGATGATGGAATACAGATTCCCTTCGCCTCATGAAGCCCAATCTCATGATCGATCTCCAATCGTCGGTGTCGGGGGAGACACATCACAGGGATGGCACCAATTCGATTTAACGCAAAATACATGTAAAAGAATTCCACCATATTCAGTAGCTGCAGGACAAAGAAATCTCCATATTCTACACCGAGCCTTTTAAGTTGGACGGCTAACCGGTTAGTCTTTTCCTGAAGCCCTTTCCATGTCACTTCAGTGGCGTCATCAACTACGGCCAGCTTATTGGGAAATCTTTCCACATTGCGGTCAAGGCAATCACACACGGTCAAATCGTGCCAAAACCCTTTATAGACAAATTTATCAATCTCTATGTTGGTGAATGGATGCCAACCACCAATAATGTCCTTATGGGTGCCCTTCTGCATAGATTTCACTCCTCTCAAGATGGGTGACCAAGCCTAGTCAATTGCACATAGAGGAAGTGATTGTCAAGAAGGTCGGATATCGATCCTGCGTTTGTGTGTCAGCGAGGTGGGCAAAATTTCTGGAAATGCGCCATGCCTGTCGAAGCAAAGCGGAGATCCCGTTCGCGGGGCCCCGCTTGCCCAATGCAATGCGTCAGCCTATTCCATCGGGGTGAAATCTTTACCCCTTTGAATCCGAAAGTTATTTGACTGGAATCCGAGTGACCGGGCCATTCAACTGAAGTCGTTCAGGACCATTTCACTGGGGGGGTAACCTCCTGGGTAGAGGTTTACTTACCGATTTCAGCTCAAGGCTGTTTTCGGTAAAGAAAATTTTCGGCGAATATTTGCTCATTGTTCAACTTGCCACGCCGGCTCTTGCCACGACAAAGCTCGTAGGAGCGACGGCGGGTGTCCCGCGCAACGTCGCGGGGAGTCTCCTGAACGCTGTCCTCTGTCATCCGTCCTCCGTCCTCTGTCATCTGTCCTCTGCTTGCCCTGAGCCTGCTCGCCCTGAGTTCATCGAAGGGTTCGAAGGGTACTCAGTCATCTGGACCAGGCGTTCCCTTTTCCGACTGCGCCCCCGCAGGCAAGCCTTTTTCTCTTGAGAAAAGCCACTCTCTGCCGTAGGCTGTATGTTCGCTTTGCCATCTGTATATTCCCCTGGGAAGGAAGGCGTGAAGTTGTATGAACCGCAACATGTTCCTCATTCTGGTTGTTTTCACACTGAATTTCACCCGCTTCGGCATGGTCTTTCCCCTTGTTCCCCTGCTGGCCCATGACCTGGGTGCCTCCCCCACGGTGATCGGCGTTATTGTCGGCGCCTTCGGCCTACTCTCGTTCTTCCTCTCCATCCCCGTCGGTGGGTTTACGGACAGGGTCGGCGTAAAACGTGCCCTTGCCCTCGGGGTGCTCTGCAACATCGTAAGCGCTCTGCTGCTTGTCAGTGCGAGTCACGTTTTCACCCTTATGGCCTCTCAGGTTGTGGGAGGGCTGGGTTTTCAGCTTCATATCGTCGCCAGCCAGGCCTTTATAGCCTCTCTTGACTCCCCGCTTCGGCGGGAAAGTGAATTCGGGTACCTCACCTTCAGTGCATCCTTAGGCCAGAGCCTGGGGCCCGTCCTAGGAGGGGTTATCGCCTCCCGTTTTGGCTATCATGGAGCCTTTCTCGCGGTGCTGCTGGTCTCCACCCTGGGCCTGATAATAATGGGATTTCGAGGACCAATTGGACCGCAAGCCCCGCGCCGTTATAGTCTGAGGCGTGATCTGCGGCATGCCGGAACCCTTCTGTCCAATGCAGGTATGCTTGCTATCCTTGCATTCACGTTTGTCGTCATTTTTACCGTTAGCCTGCGTACGTCGTTTTTGCCCGTTCTTCTTCTTCAGCGCGGATCATCGGAAGCCCTCGTGGGCCTTTTGATCTCTCTTTTCGCCAGCACATCGACACTCATCAGACTCTTCATCGGCAGACTCCTTAAAAGTTTCAGCCGAAGGGGAATGTTGGCCCTGGCCATATTGACGGCTGCCCTCGGGGTCGGTTTGATCCCATTGCTGTCATCCGTGTTTACCGTTGCCCTGGCATTATGCACCTTTGGTCTCGGTTTTGGCCTCGCCCAGCCCCTCTCCATGGTAATGGTTGCTGACCTGGCAGATCCCCGGCACTCCGGGTTGAGTATGGGTATCCGTTTTATGGCCATTACACTGGCCAACATCCTGGGACCGGTCCTACTGGGGGTCGTGGTGGAAGGCTTCGGTTTGCACGCCGCCTTTTATGTGTCGGCCCTTCTCGTCATCATGACTGGCGGCTACATCTTGTCATGCAAATCACAGCTCCTGCCGGGACGACGCGAGGCAATGTAAGATAATTAGACGACACCCCCTCAGGACGGCTCACTTCTCCCGCACTCTACGCCACCATAAAAATGACTCTTACCGATTTTAGCTCAAGGCTGTTTTCGGTAA
>JASFEQ010000030.1:0-19331 GCA_050124735.1 Desulfobacteraceae bacterium
GAAAGAAAACCCTTCTTGACCGTATACTCGGTGAGCTCTTGAGTTCTGATCTCGATCTTACCGTCCTCGTCCTTGGCCATCAGGCTCAGGAGATAAAGCAAAGTTTGAGAACCGGCCTCCATCATCCAAAACTCAAAATCATTGAAAACAAACATTATCTTGATGGAATCAGCACCTCAATTATCGCTGGTCTCTCTGAGGTGAAAGATGTGTTTGATCATGTGATGATCATCCTTGCAGACATGCCGCTTATCAATTCAACTTTGATCAACCTCCTTCTCCACGAATACCTTGCATCCCACCTGCAACTGGGCGCCATCAAACTCATAGGAAGACGTTCTCACCCTGTAATGATAGGGCGGCCATTTTATGATGAACTTCATCAATTAAAGGGGGATGTGGGCGCCAGAGATCTTTTCCTAAAATACGCCGACCAGGTATGTCTCGTAGAACCAGAACAGGATTACGACAATGTGGATATAGACACTATTGAAGAATATCTGGAGTTTAAAGAGTCACTGGATCATGGCTCAAAAAACTCGGGCTCCAATGAGCCTCAGTGAACTTTGCCCTTGCCATTCGGAATACGCATGTGTTTAGATGAAAACGAGAGAAAGAATATGAGACTAAGAGCCCATTCAAAGCTATCAGGCAAATGGCCACCAACTTGGACCCCCCGGGTCACCAGGACGACAAAAAAACCACGCGGCGAGCAACCCGATAAACTCCTTTCTGTTCGAGAATTGGAAGGGGCTATTACGCTTGAAGTGCAGTTTGAGGGAGAACGATTCAGTGGTTATGTGGCTATCGATGATATGGATTTTCGCAAGAAGCTTCTCAAAGTACTGAATAAGTGTCTTTACAGGACCCTAAGGCAGGTTGGGTCCATGGACGTGGATTTTTGATTGACCATTTCTCATCCCTTCCCGTCATACTCATATGCAATTCTTTCCTCAATGTTCTGAATGAACTGATCGACGCTCAAATTCCCATTCCTCCTAAACGGATGCAACCGGTAGGGCTCACTATCGTGAGCAGGCAAATAGACCACAAAATAGGGGTATCCGGTGACACCATATTTTTTCTCGGCAAGCGCCTTTTCAGGAGCCCCCTTATCTGGATTAATTTCCACCTTCGGAAGACCATCCAAGAACACCTGCATTTCTACTGTAGCAAGATAATCTGCATCCATTTTTTTGCACCACCCGCACCAATTCGTATGAAAATACACGATCAAGGGCAGCCCTTCCTCCTCTGCCCACGAAAGGGCATTGCTATGGCCAGATGCCCCGTGTTCCCAATCCGGAAAATCATAAGATGAACCCATGTTGCAGGCAGTGAGGCTTTGCAGCAAGATAACTATTGTGACAAATAGAAATCCTCTCAAATACCTACTTTTAACGTTCATCTCTCCTTTTGCTCCTTTGTTCAATGAATTTCAGATATGGCCATTGTTTGCTATGGAAAGTGCAGATGTTTTGCTCTTTCCTCAGAAACCCACGGGCAATATATTCTAAATAAAAGGGCAGGACCTTTGATGACCCTGCCCGTTAAGCTCTCTCCATTCGTTGATGTGCCGTTCCTGGTGGGTTTAGGAGAATCCTCTGAGGCTAACGCATGGTGAGAACCTGATCTCCGATCTTCTCCTCATGCTTCCTGAACACCACGTCCGCAAAAAAACTCTCGCCAGAGCTCTCGGTGTGCTGTGAGTTTATCTGTATCCTAACACCACCGATTTTAGGGGGTTCATCGCCGAAGAGCTTGATGTAATCCTCGTGCGCGTTGCGCGTCTCAGTAATCCACTTACCCGTTTCGCTGGGACCTGAACGGACCACTATGGCCTTGATGCTCACGAAGGGCAGCGTGCATGCATCTTCCATCAATCCTTGAGGCGCGCTTGAGTCCCAGATATAAGCGATAACTCTTCTGTCAGAAAAGGCCACAAAAAGCTGAGCAGCTTGGTCGTCCGTTTTCGATCTCCTGAAATCTCCTCCCTCAGGCAGTTCGGTCACTTTCCATTTCCATGACAGGACCGGATACTTTTGGGGATCCACGTCCACTGGTTTCTGGAGGGCGTATGAGGTCTCTTTGCTTCGCAGGTGCAGCGCATGGATACCACCTTCTTTGATAATGGAGAAATTCGCTTTGCCTGATCTCTCTTTCAATTGCCAACCAAAAGGGACCCCGTCCTCGTCCACACCCACGGAGAAATCGGCGATCACCACGTGCTGAAGCGCCCAAGCCGGAGCCGGAGAAAAGAGCATCACGCAGATGGCCAAGATGAGTAGAAAACGGGGTTTTGACATGAAGTGCCTCCGGTTTGATGGGCTTTTTTGAGGGTTATTTTCTGAATACTTGTGAGTATTTTCGCAATAGTCGTGCCAAAAGACTAAGCCTTTGAAATACTTAGAAAGTATCAGCCGCCCGCGAATATGATTGCGCCTTTCTGTGACTAATTGTGCACATGCCTTTAGAATTATTGCACAAGTGAGAGGACCAAACTGCCTCCTCAATGACTCTGTAGGCCGCACAAACCAAAAAAGGCAGAGTCATAATAACCCTGCCCTAAATGTGGAATGAATCAGAAAGGTTAGGATCCCTAATTCCCTTGGGGGTTTTTGGCGAGAAAGTGAACAATCATTCTGCTAGCCTTGCTTTACTATGCCATACCGCACCCGAAAACGGGATCGCCAAGAAGCAGGAGGGTTTTTCAAGTGATTAAATCTGAAATTGAAGTAAAAAGATGTCTTGGAATCTAAGGAATTTGCGACTCAAAATGTCTTCATGATAAGAGCCCTGGGCTGTTGTGTTTTCCTCAAAAAGTACTTGACAAATTCAGTTAAAAGTGGTGAATCTACTATGGGCGGAGCGATGACTATCAGTCCAAGTACCGGATCAGAGATCTTAGCCCGGGGCGTCAGGACAAGGATATTTAATATCCCCTTAATCTTGGTTTCAGGAGCGCCTATCTCATTATAGCATCGCTCCGCTTTTCTTCTGAACTGACAGACTCATAGAAACGAGCGTATGAAGTTTGCCACCTCCTCTTTTCCTCTGAAAATCCCAAAGTGACCCTCACAAAGGATGTCAGCCTCCAGCGAGAGAAGCAAGTTCAAGGACTTTACATAATCCTCTCTGTGGGAAAGAAGACTCGGATCCAGTGGCCCGTGGACATCCTGTCCAAAGAGGATCTTCAGGCCTTCTGATTCTGTCGTGTAAACCACGGAGCCCGGCGAGTGCCCCGGCGTATGGATGGCCTTTATTTCCCTTCCGCCCAGATCTATTTCCGCTTCATCACCTCGTAGTTTCATTTCGACCTCCACAGGTTCAAGGGATGAGCCATACCACTTGGCAGCGGTGACCATATCATCACCCTGTTCAAGATAAGGCGCTTCCAGCTCATGGGCCACCACTTTGCATAGGGTCCTTTCCTTGATGCCCCGGATGCCCCCGGTATGGTCAAAGTGGCAGTGGGTGATGAGGAGATATTCTATTTGTTCCAGGTCAATTGCGCAGTCTCTGATGTTCTTGAACAGCCTTTCCTGGGCACGGCCACATCCCGCATCCACCAAGGCGGCATGTCCTCCGAAATGGATGAGATAGATGGCCGCATCCTCCATTGAAGTGAGTCCGCTGCCACCCACTTGAAGAATTTCATGGGTGATTTTCATCACGCTTGCTCAACTGTTAATCATTTTGGAATAGTTGCCTCTAAAGTAACGCCCATTTACGAGACTGTCGAAAAACGGCTTCTGAGAGGCTGATGAAAAATGTCCATATGCAAGGCTTCCGAAATCCCGAGGAATGAGGCGAACATAGAAGTACGCCGCAGTGACGAGGGATAAGGATAACCCAGCCCTTCGATACTTCGACGTTGCTCAGCATCGACCCTGCTCAGGACCGTGAGCCTGTCGAACGGCTTGTCGAATGGCAGATGGGCGTTTTCCGACAGCCTCTACTTCATTTTCAATGGCCCTCTCAAGAAACTGACCACCTCAAAACGATTGGGCCCTAGGGATAATTGCACGGCACCCACCTGATCGATGCGCACCACCTGACTTCCGGCAGACCTGAGTCTTTTGAGGGTCTCTGAGTGGGGAAAGCCAAAATAGTTACCATGCCCAGAAGAGACAATACAGGTCTGCGGCCTCACCATTTGAAGGAATGCCTTTGAGCATGAGTATCTACTACCGTGGTGGGGAGCAAGAAGGATATCGCTCCTAAGGAGAGAGCCAACACGTGAGACGACCACCTCTTCTCCTGCCCTTTCCAGATCGCCCGGGAAGAGCAGAGACCTCCCGCCATAGGAGAGTTTTAGCACCAATGAGTTGTTATTCATTCCTTCGGCGTTCTCCACAAGTTGCTCTTTACGCTCTACAGATAAAGGATGGAATAGCTCTACTTTGACGCCTGAAATTTCCTGCACACCCCTTATATCAAAAGGTAGGCGTTTTCTTATCTTCTTCTCCTCAACGATCTTCATTAGTTCCATAAATGACCGGTTTCTCACCCCATAGCCATTGTACCAAAACTCCTTTGGGCGAAAGTGGGAAGCAATAAAACGAAGTCCATTCATGTGATCCGCCTGCGGATGGCTCAACACAAGGTAATCAACGTGCAGTATCTTTGAATAAAATAGGAAAGGTGCAACCACCATCCTGCCCACATCAAAGGTGCTGCGGGAAAATCCACCCCCGTCAATGAGCATCCTCTCCTTTCCCGGAAATTGTATCAGGGCGGCGTTGCCCTGGCCCACATCTAGGTAGGTTACTTTTAGGTAAGGGTTGTAGCGCGTTTTATACGTCCAATAGAAAATGTCCGCGGTCAAAAGGAAAAGAACGACGAACAAACCCACCTTGGCCCATGGCCAGCGCCTGATAAAAAAGATAAAAAAAACAAGACCGTAAAAGATCAGCATCTCAAAAGCACTTGGAGTGAACACCCAAAAGGAGGCCCACGGGAAATGGGTCCAGACTTGGACAGCTGCAGTCATCCATTCCATTCCCCATGCCCCCAACTCTAGAAATAGTTGGGCCAGGGTTGTAGAAATGGCTAGGCTTGCAACTGAAAGTAGCCCAAAGGGTATGACCCAGAGCCCCAAGATCGGTACCACGATTACATTGGCAGGGATGGCAACCGCAGAGATGCGATGGAAGTAAAAAGATATGATGGGCAAAAGAAAAATCATGGCCGAAAGGGTTACAGCAATGAGACCCCCAAAGTATGCCCAGAGACGTTCGATGATCCTCCCCTTTTTCATATACTCCGCAAAAGGTGCAAAAATCTTATTGTAAATTGCAGGCGCCAACCACAAGATACCTATGACAGCGCCGAAGGATAGCTGAAACGAGATACCGAAAAGAGAATGAGGATCGATGGCTAGTACCACAAAGGCTGCCAATGCGAAAGTTGACCAGATCTCTTTTTCCCTGCCCACTATCATGGAAAAGAGATATGCGAGGGCCATAATCATGGCTCTCTGGCTCGACACCTGAAAGCCGGCAAGACAGGCATACGCCACGATAGGGAAGCAAGTGACCGCTGCTGCCAGTTTCCTGATATCGGTTTGAAGGGTGAGCCGATAGGAAAGGGAAAAAAGCCCTTTGATGATGGCGTAGGCCAGCCAACCAACAAGTCCTATATGCAGTCCAGAGACAGCAAGAATATGTCCCAGGCCAGCCACGTTAAAAGACTCCCTCTGTTCAGGGCTAATATGCTGCCTCTCTCCCAGGATCAAAGCCCGAAAAAGGGCGTTATTTTGCGGGGAGAGATTTTTCTGAAAAAAATTTCTAATGGGCCTCCTCGCCCTCTCTAGCATTTCAGAGGGGAAACCCAAATGCCCCCTGCCCATGGGAACAACCCGCCTTCCGTCGGAAACCGAGGCTGCGCAAGAAAAACCCTTTAATCTCATGGCCAATTCATAGTCGTAGTGACCCGGATTGTGAAAGTTCCTAAAGGGCCTTAATCGGGCAGGGAAACGAATCCTCTCACCCGGAGCAAAATCTCTTGGATGATTGTAGATGGTCACTTGAAGCTTTTCTTTGACTTTCTTGGTTCCTTCCCGGAAAAAAAGTGCGTCAGAATTGACTGCGAGCCTTGCCATCTCCCCACTAATCCTTGCGGGTTCCAGAACCGTCCCTTCAACGAGCGACCATACCCGTTGAGTGGCAAGGGGCACCAACTCGGAGTCCTGATGTTTGTTGAGATCAAGGAGAATGCCCACAAGAAAAAATATGACAAGGAAAGCGGGGAATCTGAATCGGACAGAAATGATAAGAGGGAGTATTAATAGAGAAACAATGCCCAGGAAGAGGGGAAGGAAAAGGGACTGATGGGGGGAAAGGCCTTTATGGCCCAGGAGCATTCCGCAAACAAATGAGAGGAGAAGGGGGACTAAGGGCCGATGAAACATCTCAGACTTTTTCTCGCCAGATGCGGGCGCCCAGGTCCTGGAATTTCTTTTCCAAGGCCTCGTAACCCCTGTCCAGATGGTAAATCCGGTTCACTTCGGTCCTGCCTCCCTTGGCTACCAGCCCAGCCAAGACAAGAGAGGCACTCGCTCTCAGATCAGTGGCCATAACAGGGGCAGCTAACAAATGCTCCCTTCCTCGAACCAGGGCCTGATTGTCAGTGATCTCAATATCGGCGCCCATTCTCCTTAACTCGCTCACGTGGATGAATCTCTTCTCGAATACGGTCTCTTTGATGACACTTGAACCTCTGGCTATACTCATGAGTGCCATAAACTGGGCTTGCAGATCCGTGGGGAATCCAGGGAAAGGCATGGTTTTTATGTCCACACTGGCAATGGTCTCTGATCCCCTTACGCGAAGTCCCTTGGCGGTGACTTCCACGTCAGTGCCGACATTTTGCAGTTTCTCAATGATGGCAGAAAGGTGCTCTGGCCGACAACCATCAATCGTTATGTCTCCCCTTGTAATCGCCGATGCTATCATGTAGGTCCCTGACTCGATCCTGTCTGGAATGACCGTGTGTTCCGTAGGTCTCAGATGGGTCACCCCTCGAATGCGTATAGTATCCGTGCCATCACCTTCAATTTGGGCTCCCATACTCCGAAGCATATCAGCCAAGTCGCAGACTTCAGGTTCTTTTGCTGCATTCCTCAGGATAGTCTCTCCCTCAGCCTTCACTGCGGCCATCATCACATTCTCCGTGCCTGTCACGGTGGGAATATCAAAGAAAATATCGGCCCCCTTCAATCGATCCACTTTGGCATTGATATATCCACCCTCAAGGTACATATCCACACCCATTGCGGCTAGGGCCTTCAGGTGGAGATTAATGGGCCTTGCACCGATGGCACATCCTCCCGGCATAGATATCTTTGCCTTCCCTAAGCGGGCCAGGAGGGGCCCCAGGAGAAGCACGGAGGCCCTCATGGTTTTCACCAAATCATAAGAAGCCTCGTGTTCCTTTAGGTCGTCTGAATTCACGGAGAGCACCCCGCCCTCTTCTCGGAGGGCGATGCCCATTTCGGACATGATCGTCTCTATTGTCTGAATGTCCCTGAGACGGGGTACACGGTTCAGGCGGTGCCATCCTCCTGTCAAGATGCAGCTTGCAACGATGGGAAGAGCAGCATTTTTAGCCCCGCTCACCTTCACGGTCCCTTTGAGGGACACGCCTCCCTCTATGACTATTTTATCCATAAGTTAAATCACTTTGAGGCCGACTGGATTTGATGGAATCTTTTTGCAGATTCTGGATTAAATTTAATCTATAATAATCTAAGGGACCCCGTCAATCGCTTAGTGATTTTCAGCAACAGAGGAAGTCCTCATTGGACCAAAAGGGAGGTGCTTTAATCGGTCCGATCACCTGAGACCTTCGAAAGTGGAGATAAAGTTTATTGCAGATTCTATGCTGGGCAGGCTGGCAAAATGGCTCAGGGTGTTAGGCTACGATACCCTCTACCAGCCTTTCTACAACCAGGGCGTGATTGGAGCGTCTGTCCGAGAGGGACGCAGACTTCTCTCGCGGCACAGATCCACCGTTACTCGGTATGCCAACTCTATGCTTATCCGCTCCGATCATGTGAAAGATCAACTCTATGAAATGAAAAAGGCGGGCACCATCACTTCTGAGAGGTCAAGGTGGTTCAGCAGGTGTCTGCTTTGCAATGTTCCTTTAGAAAAGGCTGAGGGGACCCATGCCCGTGACAATGTGCCTGAATATGTCTTTTATCAGAGCGCTTACGGAATCAGGTTTTGCCCCTCCTGCGGCCGTTACTTCTGGCCCGGAAGCCACAGAGAAAGGATGGTTGGGCAATTAGAGGAATGGGGCCTCTAGTGCGATTGGAGAGCCATATTTTGAGTTTCCGGGGCATGGAAAAAAAACAAAAAGGGCTCGACCAAGCAGGGTCCAGCCCTCCCAGTTAAACTTTCCGATCTTATTCCCGGGGTCAGAAAGACTTATCTTTTCTTCTTGCGAGTAACCTTCTTTTTCTTCCGGACGACCTTTTTCTTCCGAACAGGCCTTTTCTTCTTTACAACTTTTTTCTTCCGAACAGGCCTTTTCTTCTTTACAACTTTTTTCTTCCGAACAACCTTTTTCTTCGGCCTTTTCTTGGCTACCTTCTTCTTGGCAGCCTTCTTCTTCGGCTTTTTCTTCGCAGCGGCCCTGGCTTTCTTTATTTGTCCTTCTAACTTCTTGACATTGCCTTTGGCACCTGCGACTTCTTTGTTAAGTTTGGCTAATTTTTTCTTTGCCTGTCCTAGCCTGTATTGGATTTGTTTAACAGTTGCCATAATCTCTCCTTTCTTGTTGGTTTAACAAAGAGCGTATTTGGGGAGTGATAATAAATTATAAATAATAAAAAGTCAAGCAAATATAAACGACCAATGACAAATTAATTGTAAGCTATGCTGACTTATCATCTGTAGACTTTTCTAATAACCAAACTCCTAAAGATAAATCCCTTAAGGTTTTTGGGTTCCGCCTAAAACAGATAAGAAAGAATGGAGAGAATAGACCAATTTTTACCAACCAAGGGGAGTCATTCGGGATCACCCATGCCCTGATGTTCAAAACAGAATGGTTGTATAGCGCTCAAGATACGCTCCCACCCGGCCTAACCACAGAACCGCTGGTATTTTCGGCCCGTTGAGTAAGGGCCCTGGACACGAGTAAACAACATGCGACAAGTTAATATTCAAAAGGCGGCAGGATCCCATATCCAGGACTATTCAACAAGACTCGCCTTGCCTTTTCATTAATGCTTGACATGGTATCAATAATTTCATTATTTATTCTAACTAAGAATAATTTAAATTTGTGAAAAATATCTCTAATAGAAAGGAGGTGAAATCTAGATCCTGAGGCCCTAAACTATTAACTGGATCTACTTATAAGGAGGGAAGACATGGCTGGAAGTACGTACAAAATCATAGAACTTGTGGGGACCAGTGATACATCCTGGGAAGAGGCGGCCAAAACAGCGGTGGAAACAGCTGGATCAAGCCTAAGAGATCTGAGAATTGCAGAAATCACGAAACTGGACCTTACCATTGAAGATGGAATGGTGAAAAGTTTCCGAGCTAGGGTCAATGTGTCATTCAAGTATGCGAGAGATTAATTGCAGAGAGAGGGCCGCTATCCTATAGCGCCCTCTCTTGTTCTTTTTTTGCCTTCCTGATTCATAGGGCCCCTTTGTGACCATGGAAACGTCTAAAAGAAAACTGACGGTTCTTGATCAAATTACCTCTTCCGACAAGGTGAGGAAGAAAATCATAGATACGGCAAGTATCCTCTATGCGAAGAAGGGATTCACTGCCACCTCCATAGAAGAGATATCCGAAAGGGCGGGCGTCAGTCTGCCGGTCACATACCATTATGTGAAGAAGAAATCGGAAATTATGAGATTGATCATGGAGGACGTGCTGAACACCTTTCAAGAGAGCTTAAAAAAAGAGATTGAAGGGATTGATGATCCGGAAGAGAAACTGGCCATAGCCACAATTCTCTATTGCAGGGTGTTAGACAAGCAGAGGGAAAAGGTGCTTCTGATCTATCAAAAATCCAGCTCCTTGGATAAGGCATCCAAGACCAGGGTGATGCAACTCGAGGTGGACGTGTCCGAAATTTTTCGCCAAATCATTGATGAGGGAATACAAAAAGGGATCTTCAAAGAGGTTGATGTAGATCTCATGGCATACAATATTCTCATCCTTGCCCATATGTGGGTGCTCAAAAGATGGCATTTCAAGAATCGTTTCACCCTTGACAAATATATCGACCTTCAACTCGCAACAATCCTCAACACCCTCAGAAAATAACGGCGGTCACTATTGAACGACCTGATGGTAGGGGTTCAGGAAGCCTCTTTCTCGAAGATAATGGTCGTTCTCTCTGATTCCCGGGCTGGCAGGGCGTAGGGGATCCTTTTATATATAGTTAGGCCATGCTCTTTTGTGACCTGCCGGTTCTCTTTGAGCTCATCTTCAATGCGTCCACCCATAAAACTGACCAAAAGCCCCCCCGGCCTCAATAGAGGCGCACACCACGCGATGGTTTGGCCAACCGGTGCCAGAGCACGCGCCGTAATGAGGTGGTATCGGTCGGGATGAAGACGGTCCACATCTTTTTCAATGCGCCCTCTTATCACTTCTGTCTCGTCCAGGTTTAACAGGCGAATGACCTGTTTCAAGAAACTCACTTTTTTTGCGTTGGCCTCAAGAAGGTGGGCATTGAGCCGTGGTTTGCAGATCTTCAGGGGGATGCCCGGAAAACCGGCCCCTGATCCCGCATCAAGCAACCTGCCCGTCTCCATAAGGTGTGGCACAGGAACAATGGAGTCGAGGAAAAGCTCGAAGACCATTCTCTCCCGATGGGAGAGACCTGTCAGATTCATTCGCCGGTTCCACGCCCACAACTCATCCAGATAAATCTGGAAAAGTCCCAGTTGGTCTTCTGATAATTCTACCCCGTAGTCGAGTGACTTTTCCCGCAGGACCAGGATTTCATCTTTGTACAAGATCAGACAACCACCATTTTTTTGATGATGCTCATGGCCTCCTCAGGGGTGTCCACAACGCTGAAGATATCAAGGTCGGATTCAGATATGGCCTTTGTTTTGAGGAGGGTATGTTTCAGCCAGTCCACAAGCCCTTTCCAGTATCTTGAATCCATGAGGATGACTGGGAAGGACCTGATCCTCTCTGTCTGAATCAGAGTGAGAGACTCAAAGAGCTCATCAAGGGTTCCATAACCACCAGGCATAATGATGTAGGCCACCGCATATTTCACAAACATCACTTTTCTGATGAAAAAATACTTAAAATCGAGCCGAATGTTGGCGTACTTATTCGGCTGCTGTTCATTCGGAAGGTGGATGTGTAGACCTACCGATTTTCCTCCAGCTTCTGTGGCCCCCTTGTTCGCCGCCTCCATGACTCCTGGACCACCACCCGAGATCACATTGAAACCATTCTCCACAAGTAAACGAGCCAAGCTCTCTGTGGCCTTATATGTGGCGCTTCTCCGCCCTGTCCGCGATGATCCAAATATGGTTACAGCAGGGGATACCTCTGGCAGGAGATCGAAACCATCTACGAACTCGGCCAGGATGTTAAACATTCTCCAGGTATCTTGGACTGTAATGTCGTCAACGAGATATTGCCTTTCACGCATTTATCTCCTCCTCTCTAGCTAGCTGAAAAATAGGGGACATCTCATCAAGGCCTATTGAACCTCCAAAAATTCTTGATTTTTCTGAATTTATTATTTAGCTTGCGGGGCGTATGGCCGCCATGATATTTCTCAAAAGTGGGCCTGTCAAGCCGTGGCCCTATTCGCCTACTTTGCTCTCGCTCTCGAGGGTACCTAGATAAGGAAAACTCACCATTTGCCAGGTGAGTTTTTCAATGAGGCGGCGTTGAAGGGATGGCAGAAAAAGACGAATCGCTGAGAGAGCCCCAAAATTTTAATGGATTTAAAGAAAATCACTAAAGACAACTTCTTCTCCCGCGTTGCTTCGGAAAAGAGACCGTGGCAGGAAGACTATCTTGCCATGTACTCCAGCCAGTGGCGTGGGGTTGTCACAGATCCAGATCTGATGACCGTCCCCATTGATGATCATCTGGTGCATCGGGGAGATGGGGTGTTTGATGTGATGCGATGTGTCAAAGGCAAGATATACCAGATGGAGGCACACCTGGAGCGGCTTGAGCGATCGGCTAAATCCATTTCCCTCGATTTGCCTTCGGATTACCGCCAGATCAGGGACATTATAAAAACCCTGATCTTGGCAGGAAGAGAAAAAGAGTGTCTCGCCCGGGTCATTCTTTCCCGAGGTCCTGGAAGCTTTTCAACGAACCCCTATGAATGTCCATCGAGCCACCTATATGTGGTTGTGATCCGTTACCATAGCCAGCCGGAAAAGGTTTACCAGGATGGCATACCCATTGTGACAAGCAGAATACCCATTAAAAAATCCTACTTCGCCACCATAAAATCATGCAACTACTTGCCCAACGTCCTGATGAAAATGGAAGCCATTCAGGCGGAGTGCAAGTACTCGGTGGCACTGGATGAAGAGGGTTGCCTGGCAGAAGGCTCCACAGAAAATGTAGGTGTGGTATCCGGAGACGGCGTTCTCAAATTCCCCGGCTTTGAGAAGACCTTGGCCGGTATCACCGTTAAACGCATTTTTGAATTGGCGGAAGTTCTCGCCAGGGATGGAGTCATTCAGGATATCCAGTTTGAAAAGATCCCTTTGAACGAGGCCTATCTTTGTTCAGAGGTGATGCTCTTTGGAACTTCCATTAACGTCCTCCCCGTGGTCAGCTTTGACGGAAGGACTATAGGGAAAGGTGCACCTGGCCCTGTCTGTTTGAAATTGTTATCCCTTTTGTGGAAGGATATGCGTGAGAATGAGGATTTACTCACCAGTCTAGCCTGGGATACAACATAATGGCTAGGGTGATAGATATGGCGTTGTCTCTGCCCCGTAGGGCCTACGGTCCGACTTCCTGCTCGGAGAGGAAAAGAATTTGGGATGACCGGTTAAAGGGAATTGGGATCTTAAGAATTCTTGATTCGGAGGTAAGTTATGGAACGAGTAGCCAGGGTATCGGAAGTAATAGCCGCGTCACCTATCAGCTTCGACGAGGCTGTCAAGGCGGGTTTTGAGCGGGCCAACAGCACATTGAGGAACATTACGGGCCTGCGCATAATCGAACAAAGGGTCTCGGTTGAGGATGGAAGAATTAGTGAATACCGAGTGAGGATGGAGGTCATCTTTGTGCTGGAAACTTGATGGTTTGGATTTATAAAGCATCAAGCAAACAGGTCGAGATCCAAAAGCACTCTTTTGACGAGGTGTTTTGATACCATTTACCAAGCCCTTGACCTAGGATACCATAAAATGATATCTATGACCGGGAAGGTCTTGAAACGGGGCGCAAAATTTGTGAGAGAGTTGTAAAAGGGAAACGCCACATGGGGAAAGAACAAAAAGAAAACGACCCGAGAGAGGCATACGAAGATTTCCTCACCGAAATCTCTCACCAATTTGCCAGGAGCGAGCAGGAAAAGGACTTCATGGAGAGCATCAGGCCAGAAGTCCCCGAAGAGCACATCACTGCCAATGTGGGTGAAAGGGTCAGACAAGTCAGGGATAAGCGGGGATTGAGCCTTGAGGATGTTTCCCAGAGGACGGACATTGATGTATCCATGCTTTCCCAAATCGAGGAGGGCGCCGTAGCACCCCCATTAGGAACCGTCATAAAGCTTGCCAAGGCCCTAGAGATGAGAATGGGTTATTTCATCTCGGGGGAAGAGGACAGGCCCTACACCATTGTCCGGCACCGCGACAGAAAAGTGGTGTCCCGATATGATTCGCAGAAAGCCAGATATTATGGGTATGAGTACGAGTCTTTGGCCCCTCACAAAAAAGACAGACATATGGAACCATTTCTGGTGACCCTTGAAGCTGCGGAGACAGAAGAAGAAAGATCAACACACGACGGGCAAGAGTTTATCTTTGTCTTGCAGGGGCAGATGGAGGTTCGTCTGGGCGAGGAATTACATATACTGGATCCTGGGGATGCCATCTATTACGACTCCACGGTTCCCCACTTGGTAAAAACCCACGGTAAAAAACCCACGAAGATCCTGGCGGTCCTCTACACAGAAAAATGAGATGCCACTGCTCGGTGCCCACATGTCCATTTCTGGTGGTTTGTACAAGGCACCCCTGAAGGGCAGAGAAGCAGGATGCCAGGTCATTCAGATCTTTACCAGGAACCGGAATCGGTGGAAGAGCAAGAAACTGCCAACGAAGGAAATTGATCTTTTTCATAAGGCCTGTGAAGAGACATCCATCCGTGTTGTGGCCGCTCACAGCAGCTACTTGATCAACCTGGCCTCAACGCGCTCCCACGTCTTTGAAAAATCTGTTCATGCTCTTCTCCAGGAATTGGAAAGGGCGGAACTGTTAGAGATCCCCTATCTGGTGATGCATCCTGGAGCCCATGTGGGGGGTGGAGAAAAGAAAGGGCTGAAGCGAATAGCAGTTGCCCTCAACGATGTTCTCGAACGGACGAGCGATTATCGTGTGAAAATCCTGTTAGAGACAACGGCCGGCCAGGGAACAAGCCTGGGATATCGACTGGAGCATCTGGCTGAAATATTGGAAATGACCGAATCCCAGGATCGATTGGGGATCTGCATGGATACATGCCATGCCTTTGCCGCAGGCTATGATTTTCGGACTGCTAAAGCCTATAGGCAATTCTTGAAAGAATTTGATAGAATATTGGGATTGGACCGTCTTGGGCTCTTTCACATCAATGATTCCAAGAATGGGCTCGGATCGAGGGTTGATAGACATGAACATCCTGGGGCCGGATGTATTGGCCTGAAACCCTTCTCCTTTTTCCTGAATGATCCGAAACTTGCTCACTTGCCCTTTCTCATAGAAACACCCAAAGGCAAGAATAAAGATGGACTGGATTGGGATAGGGTAAATCTGAACCTTTTGAGAAGTCTAATCAAGAAGGCAAACCATAGATGATAGTATTTGATCTAGAGTGTTCTGAAGGGCACATATTTGAGGCCTGGTTCAATAATACGGAGTCATTCGAGCAACAGAAGGCCAAGGGAATGATCAGCTGCCCATATTGTAGCGATAACCTTGTCAGCAAAGTTATCTCTCCTGTGACCACAAAGATTTCTCCTCAACCTGACGCGACAACAGAGGAGGAGTCCATCGATTATGCCCGACTGGCAAAGGAAATAGTGGATTACGTGGACAAAAACTTTGATGATGTGGGGACAGAGTTCGCCAAAGAAGCATTGAAAATGCACTATGATGTGGCCGAGAAACGAAATATTAAAGGATCAGCGACTGCGGACGAAGAGAAGATGCTGGAGGATGAAGGGATCGAATTCTTCAAGCTTGCCGTTCCCAAGAAAGATGACGAGAAAAAGAACTAATTGTCCCCTGAGGTTCTATGAAAAATATGAGCATCCCAAAGGCATTTGAATTTAAGACGCAAACTATTTGGAAATTGCTCCTTTAAGGGAGCCTATGAGTCAGGTTGTCACACCAAATGACACGTCTGATAATTAAGGTGATACTCTAAAAACGTGGAGGTTTTGCCCACCTTTACGAAACGTGGGAATGATCGGGATGAGACAGAAATACAAGATAGTATCCGTCATACTCCTCAGTGCTCTCATCGTCTTTTTTTTCCTCAGCATCTATGTAACGGTTGAAGAGAAAATTCCTCGAAATGCCGTCGTGATAGTCACGGAGGAGGACAAGCTTTATCACTCCATTCACTTTGATCATATTTGTGTGGCCGGGAAAAGGGCCAATACAATGACCTTGGGCGAGGCACTTTCCGCGGGATATAAACCACACGACCATGATCAATCACTTGGCTATTTTAAAGGGAACAGACGCTTTCTGTTTCATCATCTTCTCTCCAAAATCGGGGTGCAAGCCAACAGCCGTTGGGATAGGAATGGCAATTGGCTGTGGTAAATCCCTGCGTGCCCAACGCATCTAATTTTCCTCCCTAACCAATACCGCCTCCTAGGAAATCAGTCTATTACTACCACTCAAAGTATTGGCATGATTACTGACCCCGAAAAGGTCTCTGTATACCTCTCGCAGGGCTCTCAGAGCCGCAGGGAATTTAATTAGACAGGATCAACAGGATCTCAGCGATTTGAAATGTCCAAAGAGCAGACGGCTTGAAAGGCTCCGCCTCACTGGCGTATGGTTCTTGCTGAAATATCTCCTGGACGCGGATTTTGATCCACAGATTACGCAGATTACTCTGATATTCAAAAAGCTGGCATGGTTGGATCGCTTGAAAAAATGGGAACCCATGAGCACAAGAATGAGCGAGCTTATTTTTGTGCTCCTGGGCTTCCCATTGTTCCCAAGGCACAGCCTTGGGATCCCCGCGTAGCGCAGTTTCCAGGGATCCTTGCATCCAATCCTGGGCATCCTGTAAATCCTGTCTAAACTTCTTGTCCCTTGGCTCTGTGTGGGCTTGCCCCGCCATAGCCTTGGCGACGGCGGGTCTGCGGTAAAAATTCTTTGGGTGTTCTCCGTGGTCTCTGCCTGCCAAGCCATATCTTAAGCGGCGGCTGGTAGGTTAAGCGATCCCCGCAGGGGGGTGAACTGAGGGCATGCCCTTTTTCGAGAGGCCATATCTCCCGTGAATCAAGAAGAGATATCTGAGGATTATCTTGACTTCCCTGCCATATCTTGTTTTAATTTAATGCTGTCATACTGGATAGTTACGCCACCTCCCCGCCTCTTAGCAATAGGGGGGGTTTGCTTATCATGCGTTGAAAGGCTTTTCGTCCCACCGGATCAGGAATAAATGTATGGAATTTAAGTCATTTGGATTCTCAGACGTGGGCAAAACCCATGAACATAATGAGGACAGCTATCTGCGCGACGATAAAGAAGGGCTATTCGTTGTTGCCGACGGAATGGGAGGCCACGTATCAGGTGAGATGGCAAGCCAACTCGCTGTTCAGAGCGTGGAAGAGTTCGTGTTCCGATCGCGGTCCGAAAGCGTAGACTTTTCCGGAGAATACCGCAGTGATCTGAGCATAGAGCAGAATCGTCTTTTGGCGGCCACTCGCGCGGCCAACCGCAAAATCCGTGAAGAGGCCGACAAGAATCCCACCAAAAGAGGGATGGGGACGACCCTCATTGGGGTTATTTTAGAAGATAAACACCTGGCTGTAGTGAATGTGGGGGATAGTCGATTATACCGTGTACGAAATGGGGACCTGAAACAGGTCACCAATGACCACACACTGGTGGCGGAACAGCAAAAACTGGGCAGGCTGACCAAATATGAGGCGAGGAAACACCCCCAGAGGCATATATTGACCAGTGCTTTGGGTATAAGCGAGAGCCCCAAGATAGATCTTTACCGTACCAAGGTGATACCCAATGATCTGTACCTAATCTGTTCAGACGGTTTGAATGATATGCTCGATGATGAGGAAATATTAAACATAATCCACTCCATCAAGGATAAGTCACTTTTCAAGATAGGCCTTTCCTTGGTCTTGCAGGCCAACCTGGCAGGCGGCCAGGACAACATAACCGTTATTTTACTATCTTTCTGATAAAGAAACTGAAGTAGAGTCAGTATGCCAAGTGTCCGTCTCATAACCAAAAACAGCCAGGTCCACAACTTTCCCCTCTTACGAGACGACGCCACCATAGGCCGAAGCGACGATAATGATATCGTCCTTCCAGGCTCCACCGTTTCTCGTAAACACGCCAGGATTGAAAAAACCAAAGAAGGATATCTCCTGACCGACCTTGGAAGTCGAAATGGTACGGAGGTGAATCAGAAACCTACCCAAAGTACTTTTCTGAAGCACCAAGACCAAATAAAAATTGGTTCAAACCACCTCACGTTCATAACCGAAGAAGATGCCCGGGAGGGCCCTGATGGCTCGCCTGTGCTGACCGTTTCCTCCTTACCTTCTGAGGCCGCAAGCGACCCCGCCAAGATCACTGAGGATCTCTCCTCCTTGGGTAGGAGCAATAAAGTGCTGTTTGTGCTTTACGAAATCAGTCGCCACTTGACTTCTATCCAAGATTTCAACGAACTCCTCGAGAAGATCATGGACCTTATTTTTATGGTCATTGACGCGGACCGCGGTTATTTGTTTCTCATAGGAGAAGCAAAAGAGGCCGCGCCTGTTCCCAAAGTGGTCAAGTACAAAGACGATCTCATAAAAGATGGGGAACCGGTAAGGGCAAGCCAAACCATTCTTAACAAGGTCATCAATGAAAAGGTGGCGCTTCTGACCGCAAATGCTATGGAGGACCCTGAACTGGATCATGCCCAGAGCATCCTTATGCAACAAATTAGAACGGCCATGTGTGTCCCCCTCTGGAGGAGGGACAAGGTTATCGGCGCCATCCAACTGGACAGCAAAAGGTTAGACAACCAGTTTACAAAGCCTGACCTTGAACTCCTTAACGCCATTGGAAGTCAAATGGCCATGATCATTGAACAGGCCAGCCTTAATGAACAGATCCGCGAAGAAGAGCGAATGATGAGGCGCCTACGGCGGTACTTTTCTCCTCAGGTCATAGAGACGATTCTAAAAGGTGGCGCATGGACACAAGACGACATCATGGAACCCAGAGAGCTTACAGCGACTGTCCTCTTCACGGACATCGTAGGATTTACTTACCTCTCTGAGCAGATGCCTCCCAAAGAAATAAACATGATCTTAAACAGACACTTTCACCGGATGGCCGACATTGTCTTCCAGTATGGGGGAACCTTGGACAAATATTTGGGGGATGGCCTGATGGCCGTTTTTGGCGCACCCATGGAAAAGGAAGATGATGCGGAAAGGGCAATTCAGGCAGCGAGGCAAATGAGGGCAGAATTGAGGGAAATGAGGGACGAAACTGGGGTTGACACCCAATTTGATATCCGAATAGGTGTTAACACAGGTCGGGTTGTAGCCGGAAATATCGGTTCGCCAAATCGGGTAGATTATACGGTGATCGGTGATCCAGTCAACGTGGCCTCAAGGTTGGAATCCATTGCCGAACCCAATCAGATTCTTATTGGAGAGGAAACCTATAGGCACGTGAAAGGGCTATTTGATATCAAGAAGGTGGGCCCCAAAAAGGTCAAGGGAAAGGGGGCAGAGATTATGGTCTATGCAGTCTATTAATTAGGATCAAACTTCTCCTTGCCTCGTATATAGGTGGCAATGTTCTTTTTCAGCAAATCATATTCTTCGGCCAGACTCTCCAATTGTTCTTTGCTCTCCTGTGCATCTTCCTCCAGTTCTTTCAT
>JASFEQ010000031.1:0-19312 GCA_050124735.1 Desulfobacteraceae bacterium
TCCTTCCTAAAATACGCCAAGGTGAGAGAGATGAGAGTCATGAATAGAAAGGAGGGATGAAAGAGCGAAATTTTTGACTATTGGTATTTTTTTAACTGAAACACCTTTTTGTTTTGAGTGGTCGAGATATAGTAGAACTTATCCAGGGGAACATAGACATAGGGCACATCCTCTTTTCGACGATAGAGGAAATGGGAAAGGATCATTCGGTTTGCCGCCCTGTGCCCAATGATCATGATGTTGTCAGAGGGCCCGCTTAGAAAGAGTGCTTTTTTGATACCACGATCGATTCTCTCTTCCATGGAGACATAGCCTTCTCCCTCAGGATAGATATAATTATATTTGTCCTCTCTTCTTGCAAAATAGACGTGGGGCATGATTTTCCTGATTTCTTCGTAACTCATCCCTTCACACATACCGCTATTGATCTCATTAAACTCGGCTAAGGGGACGATGGTGCAGCTCTCCTGAATCTCCTTGATGGGTTCTGCCGTTTGAATCGTTCTCTTCTTCTGACTTGTAAAAATGAGTGGTATCTTTTTCTTTGCAAAGTATTCGGCCAAGGCCTTGGCCTGTGCCCTGCCTTTCGCTGTTAGGTCAGCGTTTCCGCCAATCCGGTTTTCCAGGTTGAAATAGGTCTCTCCGTGACGGATCAGGTAGAGGTTCTTCACGGTGTCTGTGACCAGGAAATCCCTTATCTGTTCATAATAGGGGATATCATGAGCTATCTCTTCTTCAAGTATTCTGGTGTGCAGAGAATCCAATTTAACGAAATTTCTTTCCGTACCCAAAGAATGATAAATAGATTCGTAATAGAAAATTCGCTCCTCAAAACTCTCCATGGCCTTATCTAGAGTGAGATGGCCAAACTCTGGCATACCTATCTTCCTCTGTATGCTAGCGCTGAGGATCTCCGGGTCATTGTTAATGCATTCGATAAAGAGGATAGGATGGTCGTTCAACAGGTTCTGAATAGTGTTTCTGCGTTTCAGGCTCACATTCGTCGCATCCAAGATGGCCACGTCTCCATTTCTCCTGAGATAGTGCTGCGCCTTGTCGATGTTAATGAGGGCTATCTTTTCCCGGACAGCCACCCCTTCTTTGTTCTCCGGATCATAGAACCCGGCATAGGAGGTATTCTGGGGAATCATTTTCCGCCTTAGGTCACCGTTGTTGAAAACCCTGGTTCTGATAGAGTCGTGCATTAAGTTCTCTTTGAGTTTGGTGGCTGTGATGGACTTTCCCCTTGCGGGAAGACCGACCATGACGATATAGAGTTTATTGTCCTTCATGCCTGTATCCCTGTAATGTGGACTAAAAAATGGAATACAATACTTTTACAATATGATAAGGTAGAAGTAAATACGTTGCCATTCCCCCATGGGACGGATCTTCCACAAAGGCCCTTCGAACTGAGACATGATACCTATAAATACATTCTTAATTGCCTATCTTGCCCTTTATCTTTTCACTTCCACAGCAGATATTATTATCGAGGTGATCAACGCAAGAAACCTAAAGAAATACAAAGAGCAGGTGCCTGAGCCCTTTAGCGGAATAATCGATGCGGACAACTTAAGAAAAATGAATCGATACACCATCGACAAGATAAATTTTTCCCATGCGGACACGATAACTGGAAAGATCGTCTTTCTTTTCATCATCCTCTCCGGCCTATTACCCTGGTTGGCCGAGGGCTTGAAAGATGTCCATTTCGTGTTGGCCGGCCTGGTCTTTTTCGCTGTTCCTGGTCTGATTGGGGGCATCGTAGACCTACCATTCGACTATTATCATATTTTCGTCATCGAAGAAAAATATGGCTTTAATACGAGAACCCTGAAAACCTGGCTTTCAGACCTGATCAAGTCGTTGCTGATAACGGTGATTATCGGAACCGTGCTTTTATCCCTTCTTCTCATTATGGTCAAATACGCGGGCAGCAGTTGGTGGATCTGGGCCTGGCTCATCTTCTTTTCCTTTCAAATACTGATGGCGGTCATCTACCCCACGGTGATAGCTCCCATTTTCAACAAGTTTACCCCCCTTGAGCAGGAGGGGCTTTCAGAGAAAATAGAGCATCTTGCAGAAAATGAAGGATTTACCCTCAAAGGTGTATTCCAGATGGATGCCACAAAAAGGAGCAGGCATACCAATGCCTACCTGTCGGGTTTAGGAAAAAGCAAAAGAATCGTGCTGTTCGATACCCTGATAAAGGCCCACGAAGATGATGAGATCCTGGCTGTGCTCGCCCATGAAATGGGGCATCTTAAAAGGAATCATATAAAGAAACAGCTTTTTATCATGGGCCTTTCGTCTGTCGTGCTTTTTTATCTTGCCTCCGAGATGATTAATTGGCAGAGCATGTATCAATCATTTGGGTTTTCCTCCATGCCAGCCTATGTGGGACTGTTTCTCGTGGCCGTTCTTTGGGAGCCCGTGGGCTTTTTCCTCTCACCCATAGCCATGGCCATTTCTAGACGATTTGAACGACAGGCTGATCGCCACGCCTTCAAGGTCATGAAGGTAGCTGAACCGCTCATATTGGCCTTGAAAAAAATGGCCAGGGATAATCTTTCCAATCTCTGGCCGCACCCCCTATATGTCTGGTTCAACTACTCTCATCCTCCCCTATTGGAGAGAATTAAGACCCTTCAGACTATGACCTAGGCGGTCCCTTCAGGGGCTCGTTGTCTGGTTGCAGTTACGACTTGAAGATTTTACCCGAGAAACTATAATAAACAGTTGTAGAAAAAACAGCAGAATAAAGCTGAGGAGGTTTTAGATGGCAGATCCGGTTTCCGTACCGAAGCCAAAAGCAGAGGTCCTGGTCAATGATTATGTTCGAAGTGTCTACAACTGGATGTGTATCGGGCTTGCGCTGACCGGTTTTGTGGCCTTCTACGTTTCCACCAATGAGACCATATTACGCCTCGTTTTCAGTAACAGTCTTATCTTTTTTGGCCTCATAATAGCTCAACTGGCCCTGGTCTTCGCCATAGCCGGCATGGTGAACAGGATGAGCGCAGGCACAGCCACTGCGCTCTTTGTGATATATTCCACACTGAACGGCGTGCTCTTCTCGTTCATTTTTCTAGCCTATACGAGTGCATCCATTTTCAGTACCTTTTTTATCTGTGCAGGGACTTTTCTGGCATGCAGCATATATGGTTGGATCACCAAGAGAGACCTCACATCCCTGGGCGGGTTTCTCTTTATGGGCCTGATCGGGATCATTATCGCCTCAGTGGTTAATTGGTTTGTTCGGAGCAGTGCCATGAGCATGATCGTAAGCTACATTGGGGTCTTTGTCTTTGTGGGACTGACGGCCTACGATACGCAGAAAATAAAAAACATGGCACTGGCTCAGCCTGCTGGCCTTGACGGGGCCGTGATCAGAAAAGGCGCCATTTTGGGTGCACTCTCCTTATATCTTGACTTCATCAACCTCTTTTTGATGCTGCTCAGGATTTTTGGCCAGAGTCGGGATTAAAGGCACACCAGGCCGACCCATACATGGAAATCCGTGGTGAAACACGCATTTGGGCCCACACCCAACTCTCCTGAAAGGATTAAACCGGTATGGAGCCGTCCTATTTAAAGTTGTTCGGGGAAGGGGAGCTGTCGGGGCGCATTGAAAAGGCGATAGCCCTCATGGCGTCATGCCGCCTCTGTCCACGCGAATGCGAGGTGAACCGCCTGGAGGGAGAACTGGGTTACTGCGAAACGGGGAGGAAGGGTCGCGTTGCAAGCTATAACGCCCATTTTGGTGAAGAATCCCCCCTCGTGGGAAGTTATGGGTCTGGGACCATCTTTGTCAGTTCGTGCAATCTGCTCTGCAGTTTTTGTCAGAACTACGATATCAGCCACCTGAAAGAGGGCGTAGAGGTTGAGCCTGAGCAGATTGCGGCCATGATGCTTCAGCTCTCGGAGAGGGGCTGCCACAATATCAACTTTGTGACGCCCACTCATGTGGTTCCACAGTTGCTTGAAGCCCTGATCCTCGCCGTAGAGCAAGGTCTGAAAATACCCCTTGTTTATAATTCCGGCGGCTACGACAAGGTGGAAACGCTGGAGCTCTTGGACGGCATTTTTGATATTTACATGCCCGATTTCAAGTTCTGGGATGGAAAATGGGCGGAGAGGTATTGCGAAGCCCCTGATTATCCAGACGTTGCCATGGCGGCCCTCAAGGAGATGCACCGTCAGGTGGGAGACCTGGTCATAGATGATCAAGGCCTGGCACTCAGTGGGTTGCTGGTGAGACACCTGGTCATGCCAGAGAATATTGCCGGGTCTGAGAAGGTATTTGAATTTCTGGTCAAAGAGATCTCCCCCAACACCTATGTGAATGTTATGGACCAATACAGGCCTTGCGGAGAAGCTCATAAGGATGGACATATTAATCGCCGCTTGTCATCTCAGGAGTTCAGGGATGCCACGGCTGCAGCACGGAAAGCGGGTCTGACGCGACTCGATCCCAGGGACCGAATTCGGCTGGTTTTTGGACTGTGATGGAAACCGAAAGATTATTTATCGTTGGCGATATACACGGCTGCCTGGATCCGCTGAAGCGGATGATGGATAAGATCGACTGGCGACCTGAGGAAGACGGACTGATCTTTCTTGGAGACTACATAGATCGGGGAGTGGATTCCAAAGGTGTGGTCGATTATATTATTGAAATTTCAAATTCCTCTCCCCACGTTCAATGTCTCATGGGTAACCATGAGAATATTTTGCTGGATTTCTTAAGTTGTGGAGACCCAAGGCTGTTGCTTCTCAATGGGGGAATAACCACTTTAGAAAGCTACCAGGTGGAGGAGAAGGGGGAGACGGAGGCTCTCATTCCTCCTGAACATGTGGCCTTTTTCGAAAGCCTTTTCTTATATATTGAGCTTGATGAGTACTATGTGGTTCATGCGGGTTTCAGACCCGGTGTGGAGGTGGAGAAACAGGCCACTGAGGACCTCATATGGATTCGGGAGCCATTCATCTTTTCTGATCAAGACTTTGGCAAGAAGGTCATATTTGGCCATACGCCCTTAGCTGAACCCCTCGTGATGGATAATAAGATAGGCCTGGATACGGGGGCCGTCTATGGGAACAAATTGACCTGCCTTGAAATCCCTCGCATGAAATTCTATTCAGTGGAGGCCTAAGTATTTGGCCCAGTCAACGAAGCCTTCATCCATTATTGGTCTTACTTCCACCATCCCGGTTGAAATTGTTTTCGCCGCTGGCCTGAAACCAATGGATTTGAATAATGTCTTTGTTAGTTCAGACACCCCCGAGAAACTAATCGGTCAGGCTGAATCAGCTGGATTCGCCTCCAACATCTGCGCATGGATAAAAGGGATCTACGCCACGGTTCTAAACCATGACGTGAAAAGGGTCATCGCAGTAACCGGAGGGGACTGTAGCAATACTATAGCCCTGGCAGAGGTTCTCACCCGAAGAGGCGTGGAGATCATCCCCTTTGATTATCCGCCAGATCAGGACAGGGATCTCTTGACGGCCCAGATGGAAAAATTGAGGCGCGCACTTTCCGCCACTTGGTCCGATATCCGCGCGGCAAAGAGGAGGCTGGATCGGATCCGAAGAAAATTGATGGAACTGGATAGACTCACCTTTCAGGAGAATGTGGTCAGCGGTTTTGAGAATCACCTCTTCTTAGTGAGCAGCTCGGATTTCAAGTCAGATCCTGACCAATTTGAACAGGAGTTGGATGAGTTTCTGGGAAGAGCCAAACATAGGAAGCGAAAAAAAGAGGAGGTAAGGCTAGGATTCTTGGGTGTCCCCCCCATATTCAGTGACCTGTACGATCGTATCGAATCCCTGGGAGGCAGGGTTGTTTTTAATGAGATCCAGAGACAATTCAGCATGCCATATGGAGATGAGGATATCGTAGAGCAATATCTTCGCTATACATATCCTTACCACATGAAGGGTAGAATTGAGGATATCAAGAGGGCTAGCAAAGAGAGAAGCTTAGACGGATTGATCCATTACACGCAGACATTCTGTTTCAGGCAAATATATGACATCATATTGAGGGAAAGCATCTCTGTCCCCATCCTCACCCTTGAGGGGGATCGTCCTGGCGAAATAGATAGCCGAACAGCTATCCGCATAGAGACGTTTATTGAAATGCTGAAGGACAAGGGAACGCTTTAAATTTGGCTGATAAAGGCCTCCGCTGTCTCCACATCCTGCTTACTTCCGATATACAGGGGCACTCTTTGGTGTAAATCAGTGGGCCGTATTTCGAGGATAGGCCCATGCCCATCACTGGCATACCCGCCCGCTTCTTTTGCCACCATGGCCAGAGGATTGCATTCGACCATCAACCTCAACTTGCCTGTTGGTTTCTTGGGGTCTTTAAGATCAGCCGGATACATGAAAATGCCCCCTTTTAGGAGGTTACGGTGGAAGTCTGCAACAAGGCTTCCCACATAGCGCGAGGTGTAAGGGCGTCCCGTCTCCTTGTCTTTGGTCTTGAAATAATCCACACAGGCCTTTGTCTTATCATCCCAGTATTGGTAATTCCCCTCATTGACGCTATATGTCTTTCCTTTTTCCGGGATGCGGATACTCTCATGGGAGAGAAGAAATTCCCCCACGCTGGGATACAGGGTAAAGCCATGGACCCCGTTCCCTGTGGTGTAGACCAGAATGGTGCTTGAACCGTAAACGAAATAGCCTGCCGCCACCTGTTTGATCCCGGGCTGGAGGGCGTGACTGAGGAGAAAGTCCACATCCGTTTCATCGCTCTCTGTTTTATAAATACCGAATATGGTACCGATGCTCACGTTCACATCAATATTTGAAGAACCGTCAAGGGGGTCGAAGAGGAGGATGTAATTTCCCTTAGGATATTGAGGGGGTATATCGATCAGCTCCGCTATCTCCTCTGAACCCATGCAGCACAATTGGCCGATATGCTGCATCCTCTCTATAATTACTCGATTGGCAAAAATGTCCAGCTTCTGGACCCTCTCTTGCTGCACGTTGATATCACCCGTGTACCCGAGAATATCCACCAGACCCGCTTTGTTTACCTCCCGAGATATGACTTTGGCGGCAACGATTAATTCGTTGAGGAGGTGGGTGAAGGCCCCGGTGGCCTCCGGATTTTGACGCTGTTCGTTAAGAAGGTGCTGCGTTACGGTAATGCCCACGCCTCTGGCAACCATTTTTATCCCTCCTTACGTGCGGTGAGGCATTGAGCCGCACCCTAAGAAAACATGACCATTGAAGGGTGGCGTTTTACCCGCCATAGCGCTTTGGCGGGTGAATATGCCACTGCTCCCCAGCGGAAAAGAGACTCCCACGAAAACGCATTTCCCCTGACTTTGGTTCAATATTTGATAACAGAATCCCAAAATTCCGGGTCCTGGTCTTTCCAGTCAGGCCCAAATCTCCTATCGCAGAAACCACTGAGCCGCTCATACCACTTAGCCCACACGTTTTTATTCTTTTCCCTCGCCTCAAGCACATCAGCCATAAAGGTGGCGATGTTGTTTATTTCGTCTTTTGGGACGTAAAAAGAGGCCCCCTTCTGGATGGATTTCTTGAGATGCTCTTCGGAGATTGCGTGTGCCGTGAGCATGAGGGCGGGGATTTCTCTCTTGTTTGCAATTTGAAGGAGCTCGTATCCCTGCACGCCCATAATATCGAGGACCGCAATGTGATAGTAATTGCTTTCAAGAAGTTCTTTGGCCTCTTCGAAGGAAGATGCGGGGTCCACCTTACACATATCCAGGAGTTCGGTTAGCAGTTCAAGAACATCAGGTTCATCATCAACGATGAGGACTCTCTTGCCTTTGAGCATCTTTTCCGGTTCCATTTCGGCGTCTCCTTTAATTCATCAAATCTCTTCAGTTCGCATTACAAGATGAACGCACGGTTTTAACACCCTTTATACCATGGCCTCTTTGTATTCCAGCCTGTAGAGCTCAGCCAGTGTGATGAAGATGGTCATGATCAGCGGGCCGTAAATAATACCAAGGATACCAAAGAGTTTTATGCCTCCGAGTATGCCGATGAAAACCAGAAGAGCGTTCATGCGCATACCCTTACCAATCATTCGAGGCTTGAAGAGGTACTCCATGATTATACTGTAGGCCCCATTGTAAAACAGAAAGCCTATGGCTGTTCCGGTCTTACCCTGAAGGATCAATATGATGAATGCCGGGACATAGACAATAGATGCCCCGATGAAGGGTAAAAAGGCCATAAACCCGATGAGTGTGCCCCAGAGAAATGGAGATCCCAGACCAAAGAAAAAAAAGCCAAAACCTCCAATAATCCCCTGGATGATGCCGTTTAGTCCATTGCCAACGATAACGGCCCTGGCCATCTCACGAAATTTGCTCACCACGAGTTCCTGTTGTTCCATGGGGAAGGGGAGGAGTTCGGAGATATAATTCTTGAGGCGCTCACCATCTCGAAAGACGTAATAGACGATCAACATCATCAAGAAAAAATGGATTAGAAAGTTAAGCAGGTTGGATGCCATGGAGCGCAGCTGCTTGGAGAGGAAAAGTCCCACGTTCCTACCCAGTTCCGTGGCCAACGCTTCAATGGTCTCCGAATTCACCTCGATACCTGTCAGCTCTCCCACTTTCCTTATACGTTGAGCCCAGATGGAATCACCCTCAACGATTTGCTGTATCTTCAGCAAAGAGACAGCCTCTCTACTCCTTCGATAAAAGTCAAAGGCCTCATTGGAGAGGGTCCCCACAAACCCCCCCACAGGGATAACCAGCACCAGGAATATGAAAATAGTCATAAGCATTGAGGCGCCACGCTCTTCACCCTTTAATAGCTTTTTTAACCAGGCATAAAGGGGGTAGAAGGCGCTTGCTATAAGAAGGGCAAGTATAATGGCGGAAATATAGGCCCAAAAGAGCCGCAAGAGCAAAATGAGCACACCAATGAGGACAACAAGAAAGACTTTTGAGACAAAGCTTTTTTCCATTTTTTGTTTTCCCTAATGGAAAATAATATAGAGGAGAGTCCTTTTAGTCAAAATAATTTTAAACGCCCATTGAGCCCTTGACTTCAACAAACAAGCCAAGCAAAGGAATCCGTTACGGCACTTAGCCCCAGAAAAGAAATGGAATTGGGTTCTTTTAAGGGAAAATGGGCGATTTCCTCTCACTCGCCGTCGCGCGGACTCCACCTTCGTAGCCGAAACGGCTACTTCAGGGGAGCAGGTTGCCCTGCGGCTTGTGGAAACGAAGTGGAGATCCCGTCTCGACGGGGCCGCGGGGAGCTTCACTACTTCCGTGGCTTGTAGGCAATACAGTCGATCTCGACGGCGGCCCCAAGGGCCAATTCCGCTCGGCCCACTGTAATCCGTGCTGGGGGATCGGAGCCCATAACTCCAAGATAGGCTTCGTTCATTTCTCCGAACATGCCCATATCTTCGAGAAAAACATCGACCTTCACCACATCCTCCAGCGACGCATCACAAGCCTTCAGGATGACCTCAATGTTCCGGAGTGTCTGAGTGGTTTCCCGCCCAGTGCCGCCCCCGACCAGCTCCATGGAGTTTGGTTTCACACCCAATGTACCGGAAACATAGATGAAGTCACCTGCGACGACCGCATGGCAGAACGCCGGAAGCCGGACAAGCCCATCCACGTTTACTTTTTTCAATTGCATAAAATCCTCCTTATTTTATTTGTTTGGCATCGTGCCCGCTAACTTTATACTTGGACTCCCTATTCACTGCGTTATTGGGGTACATGGAATACTTGAAAATTTAGGGCCTTCAAAAGTCCAAAGGAATAGCAGAAAGCGAAAGTGCGTAGCATAACGACAGGGATCAGGAGCGAGGGTGCAAGCTGAGAATCTCGCCGTCTGCCGGGATCAAGAGTTGCTGAGGTGTAATGCCCGCCTTCTCAGCCACTGAGCGGAGGGCAGCACGGGTGACAGGGCAGTGGTCCAAGGCCTCTAGGTGTACGGCCACAACCACAGCATTCGGTGCAGCCTGGCATAAAGCAATGGTCTGCTCGGCATCCATGATGATAGGATCGCTGTCGGGGAATTTGGCGCCGCCCGAGTGAGTAATGATGATATCTGGGTGTAAGTCTTTCACAACCTGTTCCACGGGCTCGCACCAGATACTATCTCCTACCCAGAATACCGTGGGTTCATTTTCAGCTTGAAGGACGAAGCCGGAGACATTTCCCATTTTTTCGCCCCAGGTGCCGGTCCCGTGCTGCCCGTTTGTACGGGTGATGGTAACTCCTTCCCAAGTGTGATATAGCTCAATAGATTTTACAGATTGAAAACCCTTGCGCGTTAGCCTCTCTACATCTGGAGGCTGGCAGAATAGGGGAACCTCTTTGGGGAGGACCTCCCTTGCTGCACGGTCAAAGTGGTCGATGTGCACATGGGAGACGAGGATTGCTTCGATGCCATACACAACCTCTTCCATAGGGCATGGCAAATCTGCGGTGGGATTAGGGGAGTTCCCCGCAAACGGGTCGTAGGAATGTTTTGGTGCCAGGAAAGGATCGGTTAAGAATTTACGGCCCGCATAGGTAATCTTCATTGTGGCATTGCGGATTTCTTGGATCTCCATGGCAAACCTTTCTGTTTTGAGGAATGGGGTCCTGCTTCAATCCGTCCATTCCACTTATTTCTTAAGTATGACAGGCTTTCTGGGATTTTCGCGAAGTAAATTGGCGAGGGAAATTCGTTTTAAATAATTGTACAGGCTGGATGCATCGTGCGCAATCCAAACAGACTGACAAATTACTGCGGTGAGGAAGATTCCGTCACATACAACCCTGAAATCCCAGGTACCAGCCCATGTTTTTTTGGTAGAATTTCTTTTGTAGTCAACCAGGCCCGCTGGAAATTCTTCCTTCAGATATTTGCAAACGGCACGGGCTTTTTCTTGATCTATTTTGGCCACTCTAATTTTTCTCCTTCAACAAAGACTGAACTCCACCTGGCGTTCCCCTCTACTTATGGTTATTTTATTGAATTTATTCGAATATGTCCAAAAGGCTCCAGCGAATGTAAGCCATGCAGCCGCTGAGAATGAGGCCTGCAAGCAAAAAGCATGATGACAGAGGAATTGCATATAACCAAAATCTAATGATTGCTGCTAACCCTTCCCAAACCTGCAGTTGACCTATAGAACGTAGATCAAAGCCAATGACTTCGAGGGCATCCGCAAGTGGAATCGGGGTCCAGCTCTCTGTAGCGAGCCACACAAAGAATTGAAAACCAATGATGCCCATGCCTACCAAAGCAGGGGAGAAAGCGATCAAAATGAGAACGCCCATCACCATTTCAATGAAGGCTCTAAAAAGTATTCTGAGTATTCGCATAATGAGACGCATCATTCGATGTTGCCCAGTTCTCTCGCCTTTTCCAAAAAAGATGGTTAGCCATTGATTGTCTGCCAAAACATATAAAAACCCAACGTCTCTTACGAGAAATTGGGTCTTCTGCGCTGAGCCATCTCTCACTCCCCGTTAAGGGTTATCGTTCATCTCTTACCCCGGGATGAAATTAGCTAAAACAGACCTTTTTGTCAATCTTTGTTGGAGACAAAAGAAAACGCCCCAAAGCCGAAACTTTAGGGGAGGACGACTTGGGGCGCTAACCAGCGCGGATGACGCTCTTTGGAATAAAGGGTCAAGCCAAAGGAGAACCACGCTGGATCTAAAGAAGGTCTATGGAAGAGATAGTCTTAGTTTTTGGGATAGGCGATAAATAGCAAGGCAAAATCCTGCCCTCTGAAATTTGCTGCCTGGCTTATATGGCCTATCCACTAAGGTTGGCAGCATAATATGTTTGTGTTTAGTGGGTCAATCGGGGGATTCCTGATTTTTCCAGTTTAAACTCCTGATTTTCGGCTAAGGGATTGGATGATATCCATGCAGCGCCGAGATATAGCCAATGATCAGGAAAAGGCCATGGAAGATGAAGGCAAAAAAAAGCCCCTGAAAACAAGGCCTCAGGGGCGTAGAAGAGATTTTGCCTAGCATCTTTAGACAGTATAAGTGAGTGGAGTAGAGGTGTCAATACCTTTTTCCTGGTCTATAGAGTTTTTCCTCTATTTTCCCCTCCCTCTTTGGGAGTCAATGGGAAATGTTAGCGCATGGATTCTGAATTTGCATTTTCAGCAAGAGCGTACTATGAAATGTGATTGCTTGACGAGCGACAGATCAATGGCGAAAAGCAGGGGAGAACTTAGTGCTTTCAATCGCAAATAGGGTGACGTATTTCAGTATAGTTAGACCGAGGAAATTGCTCACTCCATTCGGGACGCCTCACCTCGTCGAAGGCTCATGGCGGAGGGCAGCACTAAGTCCCGAGGGCTTCGACTGTCTTCGACCCTGAGCTCAGACCGAAGG
This sequence comes from Desulfobacteraceae bacterium, assembly GCA_050124735.1. Taxonomy (GTDB): domain Bacteria; phylum Desulfobacterota; class DSM-4660; order Desulfatiglandales; family HGW-15; genus JASFEQ01. The sequence goes on from JASFEQ010000031.1 coordinate 12,384, forward strand.
GAGCTCAGGGGAAGTCTAAATAGTTCGTCATCGAATCTATGAATCGAGGGACTTAGGGAATGAGTAGGTGACCGACCACGGACGCTAAAGAGACGCTCGATGAAGAGGGAAAATTAGACGGGTGAATGGTCAGAAACAGCGCAATTGCGATGGCTAAGATTGTTGCTGCAATACACCAGACATTTATTCCTTCTTTGTTCACAGGTATACCTCCTTTTCATCCCATCATTGAAGTGAGATGGTGCACTCATTTACCTTAAATGAGAGAGCAATATTGATACCAGATCACATTGTGGGTGTATTATATCTGTATTTTCATGTTATATCAGCAAGTTAAACAAACAGATTAAAATAAAAGTTTATGAAAAAGCGTGGTCTTTTGAACACAAAAGGACAATCGTGGTGTCGATTAATTCACACAATTTTAGGAAACCAGGAAATCTGAAGCACTTAATGGGTTGAAAAAGCGGGGAGGGAGGAGGGAGGCTATGGAGGAAAAACAGAAGATTTCCACGAACGCGCTGGCATTGGAAAGCTTGGCAGACGCTATGAAAAGCGATAAAAGAAGCAGGGGGTGATTCAATGAAAAAGGCGTTTGCAATTTCGGCCATTATCTTCTTGGTAATAGCTTTAGTTGGGAGTGTTTCAGCCGAAGAACGGCAGGCGCTTCAGGTGGGGCGTTTTCAAATTGTGACCGTCACATATAGTTGTCACCATGACGAAGGCCCTGCGGATAGCGCTCAATCCGTTCTTTTGGATACGGCCACTGGAATGACGTGGTCTATTGATTGTTGGAAAGGGCCAAGGGCAGATAAGCAAGGGCTGGGGCGCCGTACCTGGGAACCCTTTGAATGGACCGGCCAAGAAAAGGGTGGAAAGCGCGTTGTCCCCCTACCTCCTTTAGAACGGTATCCATACTCGGACATGAAAAAATGAAGCCCTGTAAGTGATTAATCTTACAAGGCTTCTTTGATCCCTATTGGCGGAAGTGCATGGGAATCGAACCCACCTGCCAGGGTTTTAGCCCGGCACACCGGATTTGAAGTCCGGGAGCCCCACCAGTGAGCTATCCACTTCCTCAGAGTTGCAAATGCGATTTGGGAGGAATCTTAAACAGCGAAACAGGGTGTGTCAACTGGATAAACCGATGAGATCCTTTTCCCAAGAGGCATATGGTTTAACAGAGCCTGATCTACCCGAAAGGTCACGATAGGTGTCCAATGATTATATTCAAAATTCTACGAATGGGCTCAGCAGCGCCCCACAGGAGCTGATCCCCACATGAAAATGCAGTCACATATTCTGGGCCAAATATCATCTTTCGAATTCTCCCCACGGGAATGGTGAGTGTTCCGCTCACTGCTGCGGGTGTCAGGTTCTCAATGGTCGATTCTTTATCATTGGGTACAAGCCTCACCCAATCGTTACCCTTTTCAAGCATCTCAGAAATCTCGTCCAAGGGGATATCTTTGTCGAGTTTGATGGTAAACCCCTGGCTGTGACAGCGCATGGCACCCACCCGCACACACAAGCCATCCACTGGGATCGGTTTCTTTGGCTGTAAAATCTTGTTCGATTCCACAAACCCCTTCCATTCCTCCTTGGTTTGCCCAGATTCCATGCCGGAATCGATCCAAGGAATCAGGCTGGCGGCCAACGGCACCCCGAAATTATCCATGGGTAGCGAAGTGCCACGGAGTTCTTTCGTGATAACGGCATCTATCTGGATGGCTGTGGATGCCGGATCACCGAGAGACTCTCTTGCAGCATCCCCAAGGGCGGAAATTTGGGCAATCAGCTCAATCATATTCTTCGCTCCCGCCCCAGAGGCCGCTTGGTAGGTCATGGAGGATATCCATTCTATGTGGTCATCGGCAAAGAGCCCTGAGAGGGCCAAAAGCATGAGACTCACGGTGCAATTGCCCCCGATGTAAGTCTTTATCCCTGAGGAGAGACCAGAATCGATCACAGCGCGGTTCACTGGATCAAGTACAATAATGCTGTCTTCCTTCATCCTCAGGGCGGACGCGGAGTCTATCCAGTACCCGGTCCAACCCTTCTTCCGTATTTCAGGATAGACTTTCTTCGTATAGTCACCTCCCTGACAGGTGACCACTATATCCTGTTCAGAGAGAAGGTGGACGTCAAAGGCGTCCTGCAAAGGGGGAATGTCCAGACCGATATCAGGACCTTTTCCGCCAACGTTGGAAGTAGTGAAAAAAGTGGGTTCGTACGCACCAAAATCCTGCTCTGCTAGCATCCGTTCCATGAGAACGGAGCCAACCATTCCTCTCCACCCCACAAAGCCGATCCTAAGCATGATTTCCTCCTTCGATTTCAATTCTCAATGAAAAGAAGAATGTATAAATATAATAGAAAAATGTTTCAAGAGAAATGATAAAATGGGCTTGGAAGAGGAAAAAGGCGGACAACGCCCGGTCAATGCTGAAGTTTTTCCATGATCTGCCCCAGGGCTTTGCCCACCGAATCATGGATTGTAAGGGCCGCATGGGGGTCAAGGGGTGTCTCATCCCGATTAATGATCATCAATTTTGCACCCGCTTCAACGGCCTGAATCGGGACCGACGCGGCAGGATAGACGACCAGCGATGAGCCCAATACGATGCAGAGATCACAAGTCCGTGCATGTGCGAGGGACTGTGCCATTTTGTCCTCAGGCATGGCCTGGCCAAAGGAGATGGTATCCGGTTTGAGGATGCCAGAGCAATCGTCGCAATGGGGGACTTTAATACCTGATCTAAGCCGTTCTTCAATCTCATCCCTGTCGTACCCCTTCTTACAACTCAAACAGGAGACAGAAAAGGTAGTGCCGTGGATCTCAATGATCTTGTCCGGTGAATTTCCCGCCTTGTGGTGCAATCGGTCCACGTTTTGGGTCACGATGGCGAGCAGTTTCCCTTTCCCTTCCAGTTCGGCGATGGCCAAGTGTGCCCGGTTGGGGACCGCATCTTTCATCCCCTGGTAGAACTCTGAACTCATTTCCCAATATTTCTCCCTGGCCTTTTCGTCAGAGAGGAACTTCTGAAAGTAGAAGTCCGAAGGGTCATATTTGTCCCATACGCCTCCTGGACTCCTGAAGTCAGGTATCCCGGATTCGGTACTGAGTCCAGCACCAGTGAAGACCAAGGTCTTTTCCGACTCGCGTATGAGATCAACCCCTTTGGCGACTAATGGATCCATAAAGACCTCCCATCTCTCTTTTGGCGGTTGTTTTACACTTTTGAAGGTTGGTTCTCAAGCAAAAGGAGAACATCATGAAAATGGCTTTTCCCTTCCTTTTATGTCATTGTGAGGAGCCCTCCTGCCTCCGCGGGAGTCCCTGGCAATGACACGATGACACACTCGGTTGAGGTGGTGAAAGTCAGCAGGCTCAATAGGCTTGACTCATGCGAAAGAACGGGTTGGTGAGACGTTCTCTGCCAACGGTCGTTGCCGGGCCGTGCCCGGGGTAGACCCGTATATCGTCCCCCAGGGGAAAGATCTTTTTGATAACCCCTTCAATGAGTTGCTGATGGTTTCCTCCTGCGAAGTCAGTCCTTCCTATGGAACCCGCAAAGAGTGTGTCACCTGTAAAGACAGCACCAGGTGCACAAAAACACATCCCGCCCGGGGAGTGACCAGGGGTGTGGATAGCCGAAATCGAGTAGTGGCCCACCTCTATTTCCTGACCATCCTGGAGGTAACCGTCCGGTGGGAAATTTAGGGCAGGGGCATCGAGGGAATGAATTAAGACAGGTGCTTTGGTAATATCCCTAAGTTCTTTTGCGGCACCTATGTGATCGATATGGCCATGCGTGATAAGGATCTGCCGGATTTTCAAACTGTTACGCGATATCTCTTCTACAATGCGGAGTACTTCGTCTCCAGGATCAATGACCAATCCCTCACTTGTTTTGTCGCATCCCATGATATAACAATTGGCCTGATAGGGGCCAACACTCATTTTTCTTAACATTTTCCAGAACTCCAGACACTTCTATTGTGAATTGAAACTCGTCTTAGTAGAAAAAATAAGCTGTAACTTTGTATTGTCAATCCATTCTCCGATTCCCCGATGCACCATCAAGGCATCATCTGCCATTCGACAGGCTGATGGTCCTGAGCAAAGTCGACCCTTCGACATCGCTCAGGGTCGATGCTGAGCAATGTCGAAGCATCGAAGGACTGCGTTGCCTTCGATCGCTCCTCTCCCCGCCTTCGCGGGGGCAGGCTTGCGGCGTATTGCTCCATACGCCTCAGTCGTCGCTCCTCGGCGCCTTACATCTAATGCCTTGCTGGTGATCAGGAATGCTACATAACTTAGTATTTCAGTCCTAGCACCCAACTTAGACGGTGAATTTGGGCGGTTACAAGCGTTCTCCCTGTCTGGCCTGTTCATTTTGTGAGAAATGTATTAAGGTGTTTTTTGGTTAGTAGGATTTGGTATTTCATACGTAATTCTATGTCAACGAGTTGTGGGCAGAAAATGAGCGAAGGGAAGATTTGAACATGTTTTCTTTGAGAGAGGTTTTTGATCTGGCCATTCAGATAGAGAAAAATGGGGAGCAGTATTATCGGGATGCCATGGAAAAGGTCTCCAATCCCTCCCTTAAATCAATGCTTGAATGGTTGGCGGAACAAGAGAAAAAACACCAGAGTTGGTTCTCTGAAAGAAAAGAAAAGCTGGATACGGAAGGGGATGACCTTGAGATGGCCGAGATGGGGAGCTCTATCCTGCAGGGCATCCTCGGGGATCAGAGTTTTTCCTTAAAAGAGGCAGATCTGTCAGAAATAGAGGACGTAGAAGCGCTTATCGAACTTGCCGTCGAATTTGAGAAAGACAGTATTCTTTTTTATGAGATGATCGGGTCATTTATTGAGGATTTTGAAACTTCAGAGAAGCTCAATGAGATCATCGCGGAGGAAAACCGTCATATCGAGCTCTTGGAGGACTTCCAAGACACAGAGGAAAGCTCCCTCGAAGAGGGGGAGGAAGCGTGAAAAAACATAGTGATCTCACCACAGAGAAACAGGGGACACAGAGGATGAAAAGAAATCTCTGTTTTTCGGCCTCCATGTCAGAGCCACCGCAGTGGAGATGTCGGCGGCAAGCAGATGTATAGCAAATCCAAAAAGATGTGCCCATTAGGAGGTTCTGTACCTGCCCGAAGGGCTGAGCTTTTTTTGTCCGATCGCCGTCTCCTCTCCGAGGCGTAGGCTCTCCGAGCCGGAGGCCGATCGGGCAAAAAGAAGGTAATTCTCTGTGCTCTCTGTGCCTCTATGGTTAATCTTCAAGAGAGGGAGGTGTGATGAATCGGATGTCAGAATACAATGATGTGACATGTCGGTATTTCAAACGACCTGGACCAAAGAATACGCAAGGGGTCCTTGAAGCCGTTTCCCGTCGGGCAAACGAGCTGGGGATACGAAAGGTGGTGGTCGCAACTTGCAGCGGACAGACGGCCTTAAAGGCCAGGGAGATCCTCGATCCTGATCTAAAGATCATCGCAGTCAGCCATGTGACTGGCTTCAGAGAACCCAACCACCAGGAACTGCCAGAGGATGTCCGGCAGGAACTTGACTCTAAAGGGGTCAGTGTTCTGACCTGCCAGCATGCCTTTGGAGGCATTGGGCGCGCTGTCAGAAACAAGCTTTCCACCTATCAGGTGGATGAAATTGTGGCCTATACCTTGAGAACATTCGGTCAGGGGTCCAAAGTGGCTATTGAATTGGCCATGATGGCTGCTGATGCAGGTCTAATTCGGACCGATGAGGATGTGATATCTGTGGGGGGAACGGGGAGAGGGGCTGATAGTGCCTTGGTGCTCCGACCGGCCAATAGCTTCAACTTTTTCGATCTGAAGGTCAAAGAGATTGTCTGCAAACCAGCACTTGGTTGAGGGGGTGAATTCTCATGTCACTCACAGAAAAGCAGATGGAGAAGTATTGTGATGTCTTGATCTGGGCCTTAAAGACTGCCCGAAAAGGGAATTTCAAGAAAAATGATGTCATACTGATTCGATATGATCTGGCAGCCATCAGGATGGCTGAGGTCCTTCAAGCAAAGCTCCTCGATATGGGGATGAATGCGATTCCCCGGATGGGATTGACATGGGGCATGGAGCAGAGTTTCTTTGAAAAGGCGAATAAAAGACAACTTGTCTTCCTGACACCGGGAGAAAAAGAGCTTTTCAGCCATCTAAATGGAAGTGTTTATCTGTATGCCCCTGGATCTCTCACGCACCTGAGCCATATTGATCCGAAAAGAATGGGCAAAGCAGCGGTTGCAAGGAAACCCTTGCGGGACATTCTGGATAAACGCGATGAGCAAGGAAGATTTGGCTGGAGCCTCTGCATGGTCCCCACACCTGCGCTGGCAAGGCATGCCAAACTTTCCATGAAACAGTATACCGCACAGGTTATTAGGGCCTGTTACTTGCACAAAAAGGATCCTGTTAAAGAATGGAAGGGCATTTACAAGAATGCCATGGCCATCAAGAAATGGATAAACAAGATGAAGGTGAAGCATTATCACGTGGAGTCAAAAAGTGTGGATCTGAAGATCACTCCAGGGAAGAGCAGGAAATGGATTGGGCTCTCTGGGCATAATATCCCAAGTTTCGAGATCTTTCTCTCCCCGGACTGGAGGGAGACAGAGGGGGTCTACTTCGCAAACCAACCCTCGTTTCGAAGCGGAAATTATGTGGAGGGCGTGCGGATTGAATTCAGGAAGGGGAACGCGAGCAGGATCGCAGCAAAAAAGGGAAAAGATTTCGTTGTTAAACAGTTGTCTATGGATCCAGGAGCCAAGAGGGTAGGGGAATTCTCACTGACCGATAAAAGATTCTCCAAGATTGATAAGTTCATGGCCAACACCCTTTATGACGAGAACTATGGCGGCCGTTATGGAAACTGTCATGTGGCCCTGG
>JASFEQ010000032.1:0-19203 GCA_050124735.1 Desulfobacteraceae bacterium
CAAGCCATTGAACTCCTCTTCGAGAAGCCCGTGGTAGCCATAACGATAAACCATGAAGACCTAGACAAGAAAAGTGTCCATTCCGTCTGTCAGGAGATTACGAAACAGACCGGTCTGCCAGCCTGCGATGTGCTTTTGTCAGGCGCTGAACCGGTCTTTGATGCCCTTAGGCCGTATATCAAAACATGAAAGATTAGGAGCCCATATTGAAAAACGAAATGAGCGATAGTGCCTCCGGCTCGCCATTAGATCCACTGGAAATTCTGGGAGTCATTCAAAGGCTCGAGGTGGGTCCTGTAAAGTTAGAAAAGCGGCGCCTAACAGCCCCTTACATCCTGACCCAGAAGGGGCAAGTGGATTCCACGGAACTCATCTATCGGTTTGAAGAGGATGTCTTTACTCCGGGCGAATCAGAATCTCTTAATCTCGCGAGCATGATTTCGGCACAGGTGGTCTTAAACTACGGTCTTTTATGTGATGAAATAGTCTTTCATGGCTGGTTTGACGATGCTGACCAGCGATTTTTGCGGGGGATGGCAGAAAACACGGCCCGTGAGATTTTTGTGAAAAAAATTCTGGAACCGAATCCGTTTCTTCGAGGACCGGTAACAGAGCTTTCACCGGTGAAAAGAAAGAAGTACTTGCGGTCTCAAATGATATTCGAAAACGAAGGACCCGAAGCAGAGAAAAGAACACGGGAAAATCGAACCGAGGAGACAGGCTGGCCTATGGACCCATCCCGGCACGCGATTCTCTCCAGCGGAGGAAAAGACAGCCTGCTCAGCTGCGGAGTTCTTAGAGAGACGGGATGCGAAGTCCATCCCATCTTTATCAATGAGTCAGGACGCCACTGGTTTACAGCCCTGAACGCCTACCGCCATTTTTTAGCGAATATTCCTCATACCGCTCGAGTCTGGACAAATTCAGACCGGGTATTTAGCTGGATGTTACGGCATATCCCCTTTGTTCGTCAGGATTTTGAAAACATACGGTCGGACGAATACCCAATCCGCCTCTGGACCGTGGCCGTCTTCCTCTTCGGTGCCCTCCCTATTTTGAGAAAGAGAGGCATTGGTCGCCTCATCATTGGTGACGAGTTTGATACGACGGTGAGGATCTCACACAAAGGAATCACCCATTATGGTGGGCTTTACGATCAGAGCCGCTACTTCGACAATGCCCTGACCCGGTATTTCCACCGTAAAGGCTGGGACATCAGTCAGTTCTCCATTTTGAGACCTCTCTCTGAGCTCTTGATCCAAAAGATCCTGGTTGAACGCTATCCAGACCTTCAACGCCATCAGGTCTCCTGCCACGCAACACATAAGGAAAATGAGAGCATCCGCCCCTGTGGGCGGTGCGAAAAATGCCGGCGGATCGTGGGGATGCTAACGGCTCTGGCCGCTGACCCTACGAACTGCGGGTATACGCAAGAACAGATTACCCATTGTTTGAAGAATCTGGTTTCCAAAGGCATTCATCAAGAGACCGAGGGCATGGAGCATCTTGCGTTCCTCCTTGAGCAGAAAAGCACCATTGATAAACCATCCTTAGGTTCGGTGAGGGGGAGGCAAAGGCCTGAAATTCTGAAGCTCCGCTTTGATCCCGAGAAATCCCCCATGGATGGGATTCCAGTGGACCTGCGTGAACCACTATACCATCTCTGCCTCGAGCATGCCGAAGGCATGGTTATGCGGAAGGGTCGGAGATGGATTGCGTTTGACCCTTTCATGGATCCGGCCCTGAGAAGGCCCTATCCCTTCGAAAATCCTGCTGCCGCATCCCACCCTTCCAGGCAAATCAGTAAAGATTTAGCAAAAGACAAAAGTGTTTATCTCCTAGGAGAACTGACCTGGCCAGAGGCACGGTTGCGTTTCAAGGAGGTGGATGTGGCTTTATTGCCGGTTGGCTCTATTGAACAACATGGGCCCCACCTTCCCTTGGATTGTGATTCCTTTGATGCAGAGTATCTATCAGTCAAGGTGGCAGAAAACTGCATGGACCCCAAGCCCCTGGTTCTGCCCCTGGTTCCCTACGGTGTTTCGTATCATCACGAAGATTTCAGTGGGACCATCAGCATAAGCCCTGAAACCCTTTCCAAGCTTGTCTATGACATAGGCATGAGCGCTGCTCGCCACGGGGTGACCAAGCTTGTCATCATCAACGGTCATGGAGGCAACGGCCCGGCCCTTCATTTTGCGGCCCAGATGATCAATCGCGATGCGCACATCTTCACCTGTGTGGATACGGGGGAGACGAGTGATCCCGATGTTTATAGCATGGTAGAAACCCCCAATGACGTGCATGCAGGGGAGATTGAAACCAGCACCAGCTTGGCCACTCGACCCGATCTGGTCAGGCTGGAGGCTGCGAGGAAGTTTGTCCCTAAGTTTTCAAGCCGCTATCTGAATTTCACCTCCAAAAGGAGAGTGGAGTGGTACGCCCACACCTCCAAGATCTCTCAAACGGGCGTCCTGGGTGATCCGACCAAAGGGAATGCGGAAAAGGGCGAGCGCATGTGGGACATCATGATCAAGCGCCTGGTGGAGTTCGTGGAAGATTTAAAAAAATTGAGCTTAGACGAAATCTATCAAAAACGGTACTGATCCCATGAAAATTACGAAGGTCGAGGCCTGGCGGGTGACCATGCGCCTGGCAGAACCCTATGCCATTGCATATGAAACGGTCCATGAGACGACGAATGTCTTTCTTCGTGTGGAGACCAATCAAGGAATCAATGGGTACGGGTGTGCGGCCCCAGATCAACAAATCACGGGGGAGACGGCCGACAGCGTCCTTCGTGCCATTGAGGACGCGGTCAAGCCTGCCATAAGCAATTCCGATCCCCTACGCCCGGTCATGCTCCTTGAAAGGCTCAAGCCTCTATTGAATGGTCAGTCGTCTGTCCTCGCCGCCTTAGACATGGCCCTCTTCGACATTCTCGGCAAGGCGAGCAATCTCCCCCTGTGGAGGCTGCTGGGCGGATTCAGAGATCGTATGAAGACGAGTGTGACCATTGGAATCCTCCCCCCAAAAAATACAGTGGAACGGGCACAGGATTGGGTCAGACGTGGATTCAGGTGCCTCAAGATAAAAGGCGGTATCAACGTGGAGGCCGACATCGAGCGAGTTCTCAAGGTGCGTGAGTCGGTGGGCCAAGGCATCGAACTCCGTTTCGATGCAAACCAGGGATTCTCCTTAGAGGATTCCTTCAAATTTGTTGAACAGACCCGAAAGGCCTGTCTGGAGTTGATCGAACAGCCTACGCCAAAAGGCGAGCCTGATTTGCTGGGGAGGGTGACCAGCGGCGTGTCCATCCCGGTTATGGCGGACGAAAGTCTTATGACTTTGAGGGATGCCTTCCGTATTGCTCGCCGTGATCTGGCCGATATGGTCAATATCAAGCTCATGAAGGTGGGGGGAATTTCAGAGGCCCTTCAGATTAATGCAGTGGCCCGCTCAGCGAGGCTGGAGGTTATGGTGGGCTGCATGGACGAGGCGGCCCTGGCCATTGCTGCTGGCCTCCACTTTGCCCTGGCCCGTCCCAATGTCATCTATGCAGACCTGGATGGTCACCTGGACCTTATGGGAGATCCATCTCACGGCGCCGTTATCCTCCGCAAAGGCATCCTCTTCCCCACAAATAGACCAGGGCTTGGTTTCGATCCTTGGGCGTAGTCTTGACAAGCATCATATTTTTTTAAGGGTCTAACGATTAATACTCATTCACCTGCAACTGCGCTTTCCAATTCGGCAGCACAAGCCATCAAAGCTTACCGGGTCGAGCATTTTGGCCCCGTTGGTACAACAGCTGATCCAGGTCATTCTGGTATCAGCGGACTCCTACAATTCTTTATTACAATTGTTTTTGGCTATTTAACGGCTTATCATCCCGAGCTTACGCTGTAAGGTGAAGACTGCCTTTCATCTACCCTTGTCCCCATTTGACGAGCCCCATGCCGTGCCGGCTTTCAGGATTGGGATGATTTGGCGTGATGCGGATGTTTAATCCAAAATGGCCCGCTTCTTCAAATTGAATATCACACTGGTACCTGTGGATATGGTCCCCAACGGTCTCCGAGGTGTTCATGATTTGGGTAAAGCGGTCCACATATCCGTTCGAGGGATCCAGCCTCCCATAGTAAGCCTCCACCATCACATCTTCGGGGTGCAGTTCTCCCAGAAATATGTTCGTCTCAACGTGATAGGCCCCTCCCACTTCCACCTCGTCCACTGATTCCATCTGGATATCCTTGATGGCCACGTTTCCCCAATTATACATAATCTTCTCTCTCCAACTAGCCAACTGCTTCAGCTCCTCCAGATCCCTTTCCATTAGCTGAGTGCCCCTTTCGGCAGCGGGCAAATAAAACTGGTCCCAGTATTCCTCTACCATCCTGTGGGTGTTGAACATGGGACACAGATTCAGTAGGGAGGCCTTCATCATGGCCAACCATCGTCTGGGGATACCCTCTGGCCCCCTATCATAGAAGAGAGGGATGATGTCCTTTTCCAGGATATCATAAAGCGTCCGGCTCTCCAGGTCATCCTGGAAGGCATGGTCTTCGTAGACCTCCCCGCTACCGATAGACCAACCAATTTCCCTGTCATACCCTTCATCCCACCACCCATCAAGCACACTCAGATGAAGTCCCCCGTTGGCCACAGCCTTCATACCGCTCGTCCCGGAAGCCTCCATAAAACGACGGGGTGTATTGAGCCAGACATCCGCTCCCTGGACCATGTGACGCGCGATCTCCATGTCATAGTCTTCCAGAAAAACCATGTGACGCCTTATGCTCTCCTTGCTCGCTGTCTGAACCAACTTTTTGATGAGCTCTTTGCCCATGTTGTCGTGGGGATGTGCCTTCCCCGCAAAAATAATTTGGGCCGGATTTCTCTCGTTGGTCAGGATTTTCTCAAGTCGCTCAATGTCCCTTAAAATAAGGTCTGCCCGCTTGTAGGGCGCAAACCTGCGCGCAAAACCGATGGTCAGAGTCTCAGCGTTCAGCACTTCCTCCGCAATAGCCACCTCCCGATCTGGATTCCCCCTTTTCATGAGTTGTTCTTTGAGTCTTTTTCGGGTAAAAGCGACTAGCCTCTCTCTTGCCCTTGCCTTGGTCCTCCACAGCTCCGTGTTGGGAATCATGTCCACCCGCTCCCAGACTTTCACATTATCCGGATCCTCAATCCATCTCGGACCCAGGTACCGATTATAGTTTTCAGCCATTTCCTGTGAGATCCAGGAAGGAGTGTGGACGCCATTGGTTACATGTTGGATGGGCAGGTCCATTTCTGGTGTGTGGGGCCATAATGGCTGCCACATTCTGCGGCTCACCTTAGCGTGAAGCCGACTCACCCCATTGCTCCGGTTAGACAGCCGCAGGGCAAGAACAGCCATGGAGAATTCCTCTTCTTTGTTTCGGGGATCCTGCCTCCCAAAACCGAGCAGCACATCGATGCTAATGCCCATAGTCTTGGCAAAAGAAGTGAAATAGGCTCGCATCAGATCAGGATGAAAGGTGTCTATGCCTGCCGGGACGGGGGTGTGGGTGGTAAAGACGTTTGTGGACCGTACGAATTCCAGCGCCTCGTTAAAGCGCATTTCTTTATCTTCTCTGAGTTCGCGAATGCGCTCAAAGGCCGCAAAGGCAGAGTGGCCTTCATTTATATGGTAGACTGCGGGATCCAGACCCAAAGCCCTGAGCATCCTCACGCCGCCGATCCCCAGGACAATTTCCTGGGCTATTCTCATCTCTTTGTCCCCACCGTACAGCTGTGAGGTAATGTTCCGAGCCCACTCCGAATTCTCTTTCAGATTGGTATCTAGCAGGAACAACTTTGTCCTGCCGATATTCACCCGCCAGGCCCCGAGATGGACCTCTTCCCCTTTAAGTTCCATGGAGACCTTGATGGCGCCGCCTTTACTGTCTCGAACCCGTTCCAAGGGCATGGTGGCAAACTGGTTGACCGGGTAGGTCTCCATTTGCCAGCCATCCTGGGTGAGATACTGTCTGAAATATCCTTTCTGGTAAGCAAGGGAAATGCCGATGACGGGAAAATTCAAATCACTAGACGATTTCAAATGATCCCCTGAAAGAATCCCCAGCCCCCCTGAATAGATGGGAAGACAGTCTGCCACGCCGCATTCCGCAATGAAATAGGCCACACAAAATGGCCTTCCTGCTTTCCCAAAAATCGTGGGATCAGGTTTTTCAGTCATGTACCGGTCGAACTCTTGCTTAACCCTCTCCATGTGTGCAATGAAGCCTTTATCTGTGGCCAAGCTTTCCAATTCACTCTGTTTGAGCCCACACAGTAATTCCACTGGGTTTTTTCTGCTATGATCCCAGAGGTCCGGATTCATTCTCTTGAACAGATCACGCGCCTCATGATTCCAGACAAACCACATGTTATCAGACAGATCTTTAATGGCTTGAAGGGCCTCGGGGATCTTGGGTTTAACATCTAAGATTTTGATAGGTATTGTCATTGATCATCCTTTCCCCTGCTCGAACTTCTCTCCGTTCACGGTGTACGACCAAATTTTACCACATATACCCATCCTATGATACTAGCAAGGGCATAAAGGCTGCTGCAAAACCCAAGAAAGCCGCGAAACCGACCACATCTGTCACGGTGGTAAGAAAGATGGAGGAAGACTGGGCGGGATCCCGGTTCAGAGCTTTTAACACGATAGGGATTGCAGCCCCAGACAGGCCTGCTACAACCATGTTCACGATCATGGCCAAACCGATGACGAGGGTGATGCCCACATTGCGGCTCCAGACCCAGACGGCAGCTGAAGTGGCCACGGCAACAGCTATACCATTCAGCAGTCCTGCCATAGCCTCTTTCACAATAACCCGCTTTGCCGAACCCGTGAGGATTTCACGAAGAGCCAGTCCGCGCATCACAACGGCCAGGGCCTGGGCACCCGTATTTCCCCCCTGTCCCGATACGATGGGCAGAAGCACCGCCAGGGCCGTGACTTTCTGAATGACGCCCTCGAAGACGCCCACCACGGCGGCCGCGGCGAAGGCAGTGACTAGATTGACGTAAAGCCATGGCAAACGACGCTTCACGACGGTGGAAACCGGTGAAAGGGCCCGTTCATCTCCACCCGCCCCAACCATCTTCTGCAGGTCTTCAAAGGCCTCAAGCTGCCCTGCACGAAGGGCCTCATCATGCTTAATGACCCCTATCAGTCGCCCATCCGCATCCACGACGGGAAGGGCCAGGAATCGGTGCCTGCGCATTAGTGTTAGCACCTCTTCCCGATCCATGGTTGCGGGCACGCTAAGGGCTTCACGAGACATGAGAGATTGGATCGTGTCACGCGGTGAGGCGAGCAGTAGATTTCTCATGTTGAGCACGCCTGCCAGCTTCCCATCCCTATCCGTTACATAGAGGTAGAAGAGCGTCTGACGAGGAGCCTTTCGCAAGACACCGATCGCAGACTGGACGTTGAGATCCATGGGGATGGAGGCCACTCGTGGCTCCATCATTCCACCGGCCGTTTCCGGCGGATAATGCATAAGGTCACGCAACTCCCGGGCCTTTGAATCGGGAAGACCTGCTAACGCCTCTTCGCGTCTGCTTGGCTCCAGATTTTGAAGGACCAGAGAGGCCTGTCTTGGGGACATACCTGCCAACAGTTCATGGGTACGACTCGGCTCCAACCCTTCAAGAATTGTACCCGCTTTTTGTGGCGTTAGCCGCTCTAAAAGAAGTCCATTAAGACGCGATGGGAGCCTATCCAGGATTTTAATCGCTTCAGTCGCCTCAACTTGCTCCAAGGCATTTGCAGCGTCCTTTGGGTGGCTCTCCACAAACGTGCGAACAAGAGACTCAAGTGTCTTCATGGCATTCTATCTCCAAGTTTTATATCCCTATACCAACAGCTTTAGTACAAGGGAATAAGGTGAGCGCTAGTGATAGGAATCAATTCGTTCGAACGTAAGATATTCTGAGCCTACAACCTCAAGTCCCAATTTTTTGGGACGGTCCTCAAGCGAACAAAGTTCGCGATCTGTTTTCTTCTCTATGGTTTTTCCTTGAACTTGAACTCAACCTGAGCCGGTTCTATTCTTACCACCTGAATACGATCGTTCGGCAGACGAATATTATCTCTTGTGATGGGAAAGATCCTTCTCCCCAAACTGGCCATGGAAAGGTCAAGTTCTGCCAGCACATTCTTTTCACTCAGCGTGCTGGCATCCTTTCGAAGCCCTCGTACCGTGATTCGTACCTTAGGGTTTACAGGCTGTAAGATTTCCATTTGGACGGGCATGCCAGCCAGTTGAAGCGAAACAGCAAAGCTTGCCTCAAAATCCTGCTGCCCTGCGAACAAAAGCCAGAGGAGACTAACCAGGAAGAGCGTGCCGAGCTTAGCTCGCCATTGATTAAGGATAACTGAACGTATCTTACCCTGCCAGGCAACTTTGGCTTGACTTGGACGCGTAGCGGATTCTGTCACAAGTCGAGAAAGCTCTTGAGGATCATTTATGGAGACCATCTGCTTCTCACGGGCCAAAGAGACCTCGCCACGTTCCTCTGAGACCACGACGACCCATGCATCGCATCTTTCGGAAAGGCCCAGGGCAGCCCTGTGTCTCGTACCCCAGTGCTTAGGAAGCCCTTCGTCAGGGCTCAGGGGGAGATAACAGGCCACCTGGGTAATTCGAGCGTCTCGGATCAAAATGGCCCCGTCGTGTAATGGAGATTCCTTCTGGAAAATACTCATCAACAATTCAGGGGTGGGCTCCCCCTCCAACGCCTGTCCTTCTGCAACGAACTCCTCCACCCTTTCCGACCGTTCGATGATAACTAATGCACCAATTTTCCGTTGAGCCAGCGCAAAAATAGCTTGTGTAAACCCCGGTATCCATTTTTCAGGGGCAGAGGCCTTGCGTAAACCGATCATCTGCAACGGATTGACCCGCTCCAGTGCCTGCCGGATTTCTGACTGAAAGAGGATGATGAGGAGGATGACGAGTACCTGCCAGAGGAGCTGAAACATCCATGTGGTCAAGAAAAGGCCCCAGGTTCGGGCTATGGTAAATACGATGCCTAGGACGAATAGCCCGATAAGCGCCTTGAGAGCCTTCGTCCCCCGGAACCATAAATAAAGATGATATGCCAGGACGGTGAGAAACAAGATGTCTATCACATCCTGAAATCGCAAATTGGAGATAAGGGCGAAAACATGCATGGTTAGCCTCTCAGTGCTTTTCAACTAATAAAAATTAAAAGGCCTCAAGAGAAGACGCGCTTATTGAGCATCATTATGCTCTAAGTATAGCTAAATAGAATTAAGATATCAAAATAAAACAGCTTTCATTTATACCCAACTAAAAAGGCGATAAAAATACCTTGAAATATCAAAATACACATTATACTTTCGCCGTGGAGACAGGACAAAAAATAGGAGGTGAATGGTTATGCTAGGATTCATTAAGAGAGCTTCGACCAAGCCTGGCCTTGCACCAGGGACTTTGGTTCATGTGGGGGAGAAGAAGATTGAAAAAATCCGAATACGGGTGATCGACTTTGATGAGACAAATCTAGAAGAGCGTGAGCTAGAATCAGTCGACGGGTGTTTTCCTTATGTAGATAAGCCCACCGTGACCTGGATCAACATCGACGGGCTTCATGATGTGGATCTTATTGAGAAGATTGGGAAGAACTTCGGGTTACATCCTCTCGTCCTGGAAGACATCCTGCATACGGAACAACGGCCCAAGATGGAGGATTTCGAAAATTACATTTTCCTCGTCACGAAGATGCTCTCTTATGATGAAGAACAAGATCAGCTCAATGCCGAACAGTTTAGTCTTATACTCGGCCCGAACTATGTCATAACTTTTCAGGAAAGAGTGGGGGATGTCTTTGAACCCGTTCGCGATAGGCTCAGAAAGGGTAAAGGCCGTATCAGAAAGAGACCGCCTGACTATCTGGCCTACGCTCTGATTGATGCCGTTGTGGATCACTATTTTCTTGTTCTCGAAAAAATCGCAGAAAGGGTGGAATCATTGGAAGAAGAGCTGGTGACCAACCCAACCCCCCAGACACTACAGACCATTCACCATTTGAAGAGGGAGTTAATTTTCCTCCGGAAATCGGTTTGGCCCCTGAGGGAGTTAATCGGTGGCCTTGAAAGGGGAGAATCCCGTCTTTTCGAGGAAAAGACAACCGTTTTTCTGAGAGATGTATACGATCACACCATTCAAGTCATCGATACGGTGGAGACATTGCGAGACATGGTTTCAGGAATGCTTGACATTTATCTCTCGAGCTTGAGCAATAGAATGAATGAGGTGATGAAGGTCTTGACCATCATCGCCACCATATTCATCCCCATGACTTTCATTGCGGGAATATACGGCATGAATTTTGAGTTCATGCCTGAACTTAAATGGCATTGGGGCTATCCCATAGTGTGGGTGATTATCATAGCCATTGCCGTTATCATGCTGTCCTACTTTAGAAGAAAGAAATGGTTATGAGCAAGATCTCCGGCTCCTGCATGCCATGACGAGTTCTCGCATGCGCCTCTCCGTTGCATATGTTGTCTTTAAACATTACTAGTGGCCCATTAGAGGAATGAGTCGATGACCTTTTCCACTCGAGAGGGATCGGGACGCCTCTTGACAAGGGCAGGCCCATCTCTTAAGAGGGACGACTGTTGTTCGTAACTCAGGTTTTCAGGATTTTGGTAAAAAATACCAATGGGGATTTTCTCACCCCACTCCTTTGACTTCTGAATAGCCGCTGTCTGATCCCTCGTATCGTGTCCGCTCTCGTTCAGATCATAGACTCGATGCTTGTACCACTCAAAGGTGTGGACATGGTCGTAGCTTACGCAGGGTTGAAACACGTCGATAAGGGAGAACCCCTCTGTGGACATGGCCTCTTTGATCAGCCATTGAAGATGTTCCACATTTCCTGCGAAGCCTCGGGCCACAAAGGGGACTTCAAAGGCTATGGCTAAGGTGATGGGGTTAAATGGAGTCAAGAAAACACCATGGGTCTGGACCCTCGTGACAAATCCCCTTTCAGTGGTGGGTGAGGCCTGCCCCTTTGTCAGACCGAAAACCTGGTTGTTATGGGTGATCAAGGTCATGTCCATATTTCTTCTCAGGGCGTGAATATAATGATTGCCCCCCTCTCCATAGGTATCTCCGTCTCCACCGATCACGATAACAGGCACATCGGAATTGGCAATCCTTATGGCGGTGGCTATGGGAAGTGATCGACCGTGAAGGCCGTTGAAAAAGTTGCATCTCAGGTAGTGGGGGAGTTTGGCTGCCTGCCCTATACCAGACACCAGAATAATCTCGTTGGGCTTAAAATCCATGTCAACCAAGGCTTGCTTTAGGGCCTTGAGGATGGAAAAGTTTCCGCAGCCTGGACACCAGGCGATGGGTACATCATTATCAAAAACTCCGCTAGTCGCATTCATCACCCAAGCACCTCCTTTCTGAACGCATCTGCAATTTCCTCGGGCATGAAGGGCCGCCCCGTATACTTGGTGATAAGACCATCTGGCTTCTCCTGCAACTCCATCTGGATGAGACGGGCCAGCTGTCCCGTATAATTACTCTCCACCACGACCCATTTCTTCACGCCTTGAAGTGCCTTAGACGCAGATTCCCTTGGAAATGGCCATAATTCGCTAAGATGCAGTCCTCGCACAGGGACCCCGTCACCATTTAACATCTCGACAGCCTCTGCCATAGGCCCATATGTGGAGCCCCAGCCCACCAGGAGAAGATCGGCCTCTTGATCCCCCATCTGTGTGGGAGGGCTGATTTCTTTGGCCATGCCCGTCAATTTTCGGAATCGCTTCTCCACCATCTCTTTTCTTAGACTAGCGTCTTCCGTGATATGTCCACTTTCATCATGTTCGTGGCCGTCTGCCACAACTTCAAATTCAGAAGCAGAAGGCACAGCGCGTGGCGATATACCAGATTCTGTGATCTGGTAACGCTTGTATTCTGTCGCGCCCGCCGCCTCCCTTTCGCTCAACAGATATCTGTTGACTTTCACTTTGGAGATATCGAATTTTTTCTCTGTATAATATGAATCAGCCAAGAATTGATCGGTCAGCAGGATGACGGGAACCTGGTATCTTTCTGCCAAATCAAAGGACCTGATCGTCTGGTAGAAGGCCTCTCGCGCGCTACCAGGGGCCAGAATGAGGCGGGGAAATTCATCCTGAGAGGCATGGAGCACAAAAAGGAGGTCCGCCTGCTCTGTCCTTGTGGGGAGCCCCGTCGCAGGCCCTGGCCTCTGCGCTTCGACAACGACCAGGGGCGTCTCTGATATTCCGGCCAGGCCGAATGCCTCCACCATCAGGCTGAACCCTCCACCGGAGGTGGCGGTCAGGGATCGTATCCCGGCGTAAGAGGCTCCGATAGCCATATTAATGGCCGCTATCTCATCTTCAGCCTGTTCAACGACCATGTCAAAGTCATCGGCCTTCCCCGCCAGAAAGACCATGATGGATGTGGACGGGCTCATGGGATAGGCCGTCATAAACTGACAACCAGCCGTTAGCGCGCCCATTGCCACCGCTTCATGCCCAGTGAGAAACATCTTGCGCTCTGAATCTCTGGGTGGAATCTTGGGTCCCGTGTATTTGTCCTTCTGCTTCACCGCGTTATCGTACCCAGCCTTGGCAGCCTTTATATTGCCTTCCACCATATCTGCTTTTGCTGAAAAGTATTCCTTCAGGAAATCTTCAAGGGGCTTAAAATCCCATCCCAAGACGGCCATAGTGGCACCTATTGCCACAGAATTACTAAAGATCTTGTTACCCCCCTGTTCCACCGCCAATTGTTCTAGGGGAAGGCCTAAGAATCTTGCCTCCTCTCCTGCTCCCTCATTCCTTTCTGAATCAAACAGGACCACGCCCTCATTGGCCATCTCAGCCCTGTGTTTTTCAATGCTCTCCGCATTGAGTGCAACCAGCACATTTAAGGGCATAGAGGCCGCCATTACTGGCTCTTGACTCAGCCGAATCTGAAAAAAATTATGTCCACCTCTTATGCGAGACTCATTGTCTTGCATCGCAAAAACTTCGCAACCCCCCCGGACAAAGATTTTCCCAATAATCGACCCGATGGTTTGCATTCCCTGGCCAGCGGCCCCAGCTACCATGATATTTATATCCTCACGCATAAGGCCCTCCTTCTCGGACGCTTAAAAAAACAAACGCGTATTTCGAACACGCCCAATCCCTGCCCCCTTCTATAGCCATCCCAACAAAACCTCGAGGGAGCACACCTTGCAAAGTTCACCAGGAGGGATTGAATGCCGTGCCGTGGATCATATTCAGATTCTTTTGGATGAGTCAAGGCGTTCCGTTTTCTAGCCATATCACCTCCACAGATCGGTGGAGAGACATTGACATTTCTTATGTATTTCAGATAACCTCAACCTGTTTTGCAGGCTAGAGAATATTTTCTCCAGGTCTATACCAACTTTTGTTCAATCATAAACCACGTGATCCCATGATGGCTAAAGATTTCTACGAGATTCTGGGGGTCTCCAAAAACGCATCCAAGGATGAGATAAAGAAGGCCTACCGCAAACTGGCCCGCAAGTGGCATCCCGACATCAATCCGGGGAACAAAGAGGCGGAGCAGAAATTTAAAGAGATATCCCGGGCCCATGAGGTCCTCGGAAAAGAGGAAAAGCGAAAGCTATATGACGAATTTGGGGAAGAGGGACTTCAGGCCGGATTTGACGCTGAAAAGGCGAGGCAGTACAAGCAGTGGGAAACCTTTCAACAGGGGGCGAGAGCCAGGGGTGGAGAGGGGTTTGGCCGATACCAGAGTTATGAGGACGTCTTTGGTGATCTCTTTGGTTTCGGCCGGGAGCCCGGTGGTTTTAGAGCCACCGGCGCTATGAGGGGGAGGAATATCGAACATGATATGGCCATCGATTTGGTATCAGCCCTGAGGGGTTTTGAGACTGAACTCTCCATGCAGAAGACAAAGACTTGCCCTGGATGTCAGGGAACAGGCACAGACCCGAAATCCGTTATCACCACGTGCCCCACCTGCAATGGCTCTGGACGTCTGAACGTTGCCGAAGGCCCCATGCAATTTACCAAGCCATGTCCACAATGTGGAGGGCACGGAAAGACAGGAAAGACCTGTACACAGTGTGGCGGTAGCGGACAGGTCCTTGGAACAGAAAGGATTAGGGTGACCATCCCTCAGGGAGTGAAAGAGGGCTCCAGGGTGCGAGTGGCAGGAAAAGGTGAACCAGGCCTCAATGGTGGCCAACCGGGAGATCTTTACCTGGTCATCCACATTAAACCCCACCCTTTTCTGAAGCGCGAAGGGGACAATCTGTATATGGAGGTTCCTGTCACTGTTCATGAAGCCATGGCCGGCGGAAACATCAATATTCCCACCATAGACGGCCAGGTCAACGTTAAGGTGCCCCCAAAGAGTCAGAGCGGGCAAACACTCAGGTTAAAAGCCAAGGGCGCTGTCAATCCCAAGACAAAGAAAAAGGGCGACCTCATGGTTAAACTGGTCGTCAGGGTTCCCAAAACAGATGAGAAGGAAATCCTCGATGCGGTTGAGAAGATGAACAGGTTCTACAAGGAGGACCTGAGAAAGGATATTCGGCTGTAAGTGGGCCCGGAACGGGATTTATGAAGAACCGCGTCTGAATGTTTCCTGGATCTCCTGGGCAAGGTCTTCCAGGATGGCATCAAACTGCCGTCTCATCTCGACCATGTTTTGTCTCATCCGAAGGATGACCTCAACCCCGGCCAAATTAACACCCATATCCTCCACGAGGGCTTTTGCGAGACGCAAACGCTCCAGGTCACTGGACGTGAAGAGTTTTTTGGGTGGTTTATCACGGCAGACGGGACAGATAACTTCCTCTTCCTCCAGCTCTAGGAGGAAGCTTTCTTCGATCTCTAAGACCTCCACCACCTCAGTGATTGTCCAAAATTCTTTGGCCATAGGCTTTCTATACCTGAGGAACGGGGGGACGATTAACCAAACACCCGGCTAAGAAATCCTTTGGTGAACTGCGCTTGACCTTTCGAGAGGAGTTCCAGTTCCCCGTGATCCAGCCAGATGCCTTTACACTCCTTGCACGTATCGATCATCACGTTCTGGTAATTGATCTCTTCTAGATCCGCACCACATTTGGGGCACTTCATCCAGTGGGTCTCTTTGCGCTGTTTCTTGGTTTCTTCTTCGCGTTTCCTATCCAGATCCGTCCGCATTTTTCCAATCTTTTCCGCATCCAACCTGAGAAAATATTCATCTTCTCTGTCCGAAGGTTCATAAGGTGCCATAGTTCTCCTCCTCCTACATTCAAGAAATCTGTTTTTTCGTGCACTTTATCGGAAAATATGCCTGTTAGTCAACCACACATGGGCCCTTGCCTTCATTCCTGACCCCACTCCTATAAGGGGACGGATTTGCGTTCCACTTCGTAGTTCACGGTGACCATCCAGTCCTGGTAATTGGGGTCAAGGGCTTTCAGAGCATACACCACTTCCTGTTTGAATATCGTCTCGATGGGTGCACCCCGGCCTGGCCAGAGACGAAACTTTACCCGGAGAAATGCCTTCCCCGACGCCGTTTTCATCCGACCTTCTATGGAAGGGGGCCACACGAAAATACCCGATAGCTGCTCGGACGTGGAATTGACGATGGTCTTGACCTTCTCTTCGATCTGATTAGCGATCTGCGCATCGTCTGGAAGCGTTATGTCTGCTATCCCTCGTATGTAACCCTTGGGATATCGAACAACATTTGTTATTGTACGGTTCGGGATATAGACCATGGCACCAAAGGAGTTCTCGAGTAACGTGAAGCGCATCCCAAAGTTGCGCACAATCCCCACTTGGCCTGCGATTTCCACCATATCCTCTACATTAAAAAGACCCGAGAAAACGATGGTTAGACCATTTACCACATCCTGGACAAGGCCCTGTGATCCGAACCCTATAGCCAAACCCAATATGGAAGCGCTCGCCAGGTAGGCTGTAATGGATACGCCAAGCTCATGAAGGATGAGGCCAAAGGCGCTGAAGTAGAGCGCAAAGACAATGACACTCGTCGTGAGACTGGCTATGGTTTTTGATTTGGACAGATTAGAACTGATCTTTAGGGACATGACTTGACGACTGAGCCGGCGTACCCCAATAACGACCAAATGCAAAGCAAATACGATTGCGAGTATGATTAGGATTCTCGCCGGGCTACTTATTTCTGCAGTGAATTTAGTCAGATTGGTAATCATAGGATCACGTCAGTTACAAATTAAATCATTGTGCGAAAAGTAACTCCAAGAATGAACACATTGGTTCCTTTTTTGTGTTTAAGCGGTGTCCTTCCAAAGAAGAATCATTATTCCCCTTTAAGGGCCTTCGAGTAGAATTTTTGGACGTAATCTTTGACCATGCGTCGGGCAGAAAACTTTGCCGCGTTACTTTTTATGGACGCCTTCATGACCTTTACCCAGTCATGAGGGACACCATCTTCTGAGATTTTGTAGTACAGGGGAAGAATCTCCTCTTCGAGGATCCGGAAAATGGCTTCGGCATCTGCCTGATCCCGGTTTTCGCTCGCGTCCTCCTCACCAAAGGCCCAGCCATTTCTACCATTGAAGCCTTCGATCCACCAACCATCCATGATACTCAGGTTTGGGACACCGTTGAGGGCAGCCTTCATACCGCTCGTTCCGCTCGCCTCCATGGGGGGAATGGGATTGTTCAGCCAGATATCTACGCCGTGAACTAAATACTGTGCCAGGTGCTCCCCATAGTCCTCCACAAAGGCGATTCGGCCTCCCATTTCGGGGTCACGAGCTGCGTTGAAAATCCTCTGAAGTATCCGTTTACCCGGATCATCTGCGGGATGGGCCTTGCCAGCAAAAACAACCTGCATGGGTCTCCACCGGTCATTCAGGAGTCTCTTCAACCTCTCCATATCATGAAAGATGAGGTCTGCCCTCTTGTAGGTGGCAAATCGACGCGCAAAACCGATGGTCAAAATGGAAGGGTCCAGCATGGCTCCCCCTGCCGCCACGATCGAGGGACTGACTCTATCTTTGGTCCAGCGCTGACGCGCCCGATAACGTATAGCATCGATCAATTTGATTTTCAGCCAATAATGGGTCTTCCACAACTCTTCGTCCGGGATCTCCTCAATGAGCTCCCATATGATTGGATTATCATGGTCTTCCAGCCAGTCGGGGCCCACATATCTATTGAAAAGCAGTTCCACCTTGGGTTCTGTCCATGTGGGGACATGCACCCCATTGGTCACATAATCTATGGGTATCTTATCTTCTGCTACATCCGGCCAGAGGCTTTCCCACATCCTACGGGTAACTTCACCATGCCTTTTGCTGACGCCGTTGCAATATCCTGACATCCTGAGTGCGAAGACCGTCATATTGAAGCCCGCATTGGGTTCTTTGGGATGGACGCCCAGTTGTAGAAACACGTCGCGGTCCAATCCCAGGGAGGACCAGTAGGAGTGAAAGTATTTTTCCATCAATGGGAATGGAAATACGTCGTGGCCGGCTGGGACTGGGGTATGGGTCGTAAAAACGGTCGTCTCGCGCACCTGACGGGCAGCCTCCTCGTAGCTCATCCCCTGCTGGACAAGATCCCTAATACCTTCCAAAATAGCGAAAGCAGGATGCCCTTCGTTGAGATGGGTCACGGAATGCTTGATTCCCAACATTTCCAAAACCTGTGACCCCCCGATTCCAAGAACGATTTCTTGACGCAGGCGCTGCTCCTTATCCCCGGAATAGAGTCGTGCCGTTATCCCCCGGTTCCAGGGATCATTGCTTTCCATATCTGTATCCATCAGATAGAGGGGTACACGCCCCACATCTACCCTCCATACGGCCACATATATTGGAGGTTCTGTTAGCGGGACCTTGACCACCAAATGATTCCCCTCTTTGTCCAAAACCCTGCAGATAGATGCTGCTTCTCGGTCAAGGATTTCGTCCCTACTTTCCTGCCATCCATCCTCACTGATGACCTGGTGGACATACCCTTCCGGATACATAAACCCGATGGCCACCAGAGGGATCCTCAAATCACTGCACTCCTTGATATAATCCCCTGCCAAAAAGCCTAACCCGCCCGCATAAAAAGGCAAAGAACGGTGGAGTCCATACTCTGCGGAATAGTAGGCAATAGGCCGCGATTCTCCCATTGCCATCTCTAGGATATCACAACCCTTTTTCCCAATCTCTTTACGGAATTTCGAAACGACAATATCGTAATCTTGCAAATAATCAAGGTCGTGGGCAGCTGATTCAAGAGCCTCTTTCGGAAGCTCCTTGAGCATCTTGTCGGGGTTGTGCCCGCTCTCCTTCCATGCCTGGCGATTCAGCATTTTGAAAAGCATTCGGGCTGCGGGATGCCAGCTCCACCATAGATTTTCAGCAATCTCACCCAGACCGAGCAAGCGTTCGGGCAGATTGGGAAATAAATTCTTTATATTTTCCATCGTGCAACCACCCATTCCCTCATTTCTATTTCATTATCTCAACTCTTCGGGTCCGATGATGCCGCCGGATATAACGGCGTTGATGGCCTCCTCAATGGTCCATCCCGGATCTCGTGTCTCGGATTCCCTTACCACGACCATGGTGCCTGAAGTGGGATTGGGAGGCGTTGGTACAAATACCTTGAGCAGCTTCTCATTGTTATTTTTTGTGTCAATAACCTCTCCTGTCACAAAACCGATGGTCCAAATCCCTGGTTTGAGGTAATCAACAAGAACAGCCTTCTTGAACACCTGCTTTTCAGGAAGGGACAGGGTCTTGCCGAGCTGCTGTCCCACCCTGTAGGTCGTTTTTATGAGTGGAATGTAGTTTGTCATTTTCTCCACGAGTCCAAAAAGCCGCCTGCCAACCACATTACTTGCCAAGAGACCTAAGATGTAGAGCGAAACAAGCACCAGGAGGATCCCCAGTCCCGGAAACTTGAATCCAAGGAAGCGATCCACCAGGCCCACTGCTCGCTGGTCAATGGACGTGTAAAGCAGCTTTATGGCCAAATAGGTCAAGAAAAGGGGAACAACGGCGAGAAGGCCTCTAAACACATATTTCTTTATGTGAGCAACCAGTTTTTTCATTTCACTGAGCGCTCATGCAGAAAGCTTTGAGGCTATGGTTGCCACGTGCTTC
>JASFEQ010000033.1:0-19047 GCA_050124735.1 Desulfobacteraceae bacterium
TTAGGGATCTAAAGGGAGACGATGTCTCCCTAAAAAAATATCGAGGAAAAATCGTTCTTTTGGATTTTTGGGCCACCTGGTGTCCTCCCTGTCGCCTGTCCATCCCTGAATTGGTGGAGCTTCAAAAAAAATACAGGGATCAGGGTGTGGTTGTCCTTGGGATCTCCATGGATGACCCAGAAATGTTCCCCGACAAGTACATCCTGGCATTTAAAGAGGCATTCAAGATGAATTATACGATATTGCGCGCCGACCAAAAGGTGGCAATGGACTATTTTGGTGTTGCAAATATGGCCATACCCACCCTGTTTGTCATAAACCGGGAGGGTAAACTTACAGACAAAATTGTGGGCTATGCCCCGGGGGCTGTAGAGAACTCCTTAAAAAGAGTGCTCGAATGATCATCGATTTTCACACCCATATATTTCCCGCCTTTTTCAGGGATCAGAGGGACCTCTTTTTTCAAGAAGAGCCTTCGTTTGAAACCATTTACCGTTCCCCTAAATCAAGACTTGTGGGCAGGGAAGATCTTCTCCAAGACATGGATGAGGAGGGAGTTCACAGGTCGGTCATTTTCGGATTTCCCTGGGAGCAAGATGGATATTTCAGACGGCACAATGACTACATCATAGAGTCGGTTGAGCGGTACCCTGACAGATTCATCGGTTTTTGCTGTTTTTCACCCCTATCCTCAAAAGGACCTGAAGAAGCAGAGAGATGCCTGGAGGCGGGGCTTTCAGGGGTGGGTGAGCTTGCCATTTATCATTCTGACATTTCTTCCGAGGAGATTGAAGCCTTCAAGGATATCATGCAAGTATGTTCTCAATATGAGGCACCCCTTCTTCTCCATACCAATGAGCCGGTGGGACATCAGTATCCAGGGAAGATGCCGATCAATCTCAGTCAGCTCTACAACTTCCTGAAGGCATATCCATCGAACCGTATCGTCCTTGCCCACTGGGGCGGAGGCCTTTTTTTCTATGCCTTAATGAAAAAGGAGGTCCGGGAGGTGCTGAAGGACGTCTGGTTTGATACGGCCGCTTCTCCTTATCTCTACAGCCCGGATATATACAGAGTGGCCGGTGAAATTATTGGGCATGAAAAAATACTCTTTGGGTCCGACTATCCACTGCTGAAGCCGGGGAGATACTTCGAAGAAATGGGGACTTCGGACCTCTCAGCGGAGTCTTTCAAGAAGGTCGTAGGGGAGAACGCCGCCCGATTGCTGGGGATCAGGAATGCTAAATAACCCAGCAATCTCAGTCTTAATACCCAGATTAGACGGTGGGTTTGGGTATCCCTTTATTTCCCTTCCAATATCTTTTTAACGGCCTCGCGGTGTTCCTCTGTTTGACTTAGCAACGCAAGCTGAGAGGAGATGTAGTCCAGATGCCCTCTCAAATCAGATCCCAGCCCTTGATACACCGCCCTTTTTACGGCTCTCAGAGAGGGCAGGGGCCATTGGGCTATCTCCAAGGCATAGTCTTTCACCAACTCAGAGAATCCTTCCACAGGCAACACCTTATCCACGAGGCCCAACCTAGAGGCCTCATCCATCTTGATGACTCGCCCTCTCAGAAGTATGTCGAGGGCCTTGCTAAGACCGACGATCCGAGGCAAAAAAAAGGCCCCTCCGTCTCCAGGAGCCAATCCAATACGCACAAAGGTGGAACTGAGAGTGGCCCGCTCTGATGCGATCCTTACATCACAGGCCAAGGTCATATCAAATCCTCCCCCGTAGGCAGGACCGTCAATGGCAGCGATGACGGGCTTGTCCACGTCCTCCAGGAGGAGGGGAACCCTCTGGAGGTGGTCCCACAGAAAGTTTTTCATATCCCAAGACGTATACTTGCCCTCTGCCATCTCTTTGACATTTCCTCCTGTACTGAAGGCGCCACCTTCTCCGGTCAGGATGATGACCTTCACATCTGGATCGGCCTTGGCCTCTTTCAGTGCCTGACAGACGCTGTCCATCATTTCAGGCGTAAAGGCATTTTTTGTTTCAGGCCTGTTCATGGAGATTGAGGCCAAAGGCGGTGATTTTCGGAATATAACGTCAGGTAAATGCATTTTACCTCCTTGAATAGAGATGGTTCGTATACTATAACCCTGATTGAAGCAAGCTTCAATCGAGGGTTATCTGTTACTAATTGATGGTTATTGGTTTCGGACTGTCGATATTTGAAACCATTTCTGACTATAGACTAAGTGCGGGTCATTTGTAAAATCAAGACTCCCGTTATTGTGAAGACACGGCATTTGGAGGCTGTGTCGCAATGACAACTTAGAGAATTTTCAAAGGTCTCAACTATATGAGATGAGGGCGACATCTTCTTCAAGTAACGAATAACATGCATAGCAATCGCAACGATGATACCTCCATCCAATAGCAGACAAACCAATTTGGAAAGATCCTCCGTCAATAAGCTTGAGGGGCAGATTGAGCGGATCACCTACACCAATGAGGAGACCGGATACACCGTTGCCAGGATAAAAGTCACCGGATATTCAGAACCCATAACTGCCGTGGGCAAGCTTATAGCGCCTGCGCCAGGTGAGTTATTAAAGATGGAGGGTGCCTGGATGGACCACCCCAAGTTTGGGCGACAGTTCAAGGTGATAAGCTATCGCACCGTTGTCCCCTCCTCCATTGAAGGCATTAGAAGATATCTAGGATCTGGTCTCATAAAGGGGATAGGGCCTGTAATGGCCTCCCGAATAGTGGAAAAATTTGGAGAAAAGACGCTTGAAGTTATCGATAATCGTGTAGAGGAACTTGAGAAGGTGGGGGGAATCGGCCGTGAACGCGTGGCCATGATAAGAAGGGCGTGGAAAGACCAGAAAGATATCAGAGACGTCATGATTTTTCTCCAAGGCCATGGTGTGAGTTCAGCATATGCCACGAAAATCTTTAAACGATATGGACACAACGCCGTCTCAATTCTGAAGAGGAATCCTTATACCCTGGCAACGGACATCTATGGCATCGGATTTCAGAGTGCTGATAGAATCGCGGAGAAGCTCGCTTTTGAGAAGAGTGCACCTGTTAGAGCAGAGGCGGGCATCTTGTATGTGCTTGCGCAGCTCTCAGATGATGGCCACGTGTATTACCCTTATGAGCCCTTGATAGAGAAGTGCAAAGAAATCCTGGAGGTGAATCGAGAGGTTATTCTCAAAGCCTTTGGCAACGTTGTCCATGATGGAAAAGTGGTTACGGAGGATCTTAACCTGGACCTGGAGGAATTTGTCCCTAATCAAAAGGCGGTCTATCTGGCACAGTTCCACACCTCTGAAACGGGCGTTGCCAAATATTTTGCGCGTTTGATTTCCTCACCAAAAAGGATCCGTAAGATGGACAAGGATCAGGCCATTCAGTGGGTCCAGGGGAAAATAAATCTGGCGTTGGCGCCAAAACAGATTGAGGCGGTCAAGAGGGCCATATCCGATAAGGTCATGGTGATCACGGGGGGGCCTGGAACAGGAAAGACCACAATTATCAATGCGGTTATCAAGATCTACAGGGCAGTTGGTGCTAAAGTCCTCCTGGCCGCCCCCACGGGACGGGCTTCCAAGCGGATGAGCGAGGCGACCGGTTATCCAGCGAGAACCATACACAGAATGCTAGAATACAGCTTCCGGAAAGGAGGTTTTCAGCGAAACCACGATCATCCGCTGGAAGTGGATGTTCTCATTTTGGACGAGGTCTCCATGATGGATACCATCCTCATGTACCATCTGCTCAAGGCGGTACCCGCAAAGGCCACCCTGGTTATGGTTGGAGATGTGAACCAGCTGCCCTCTGTGGGCCCAGGCAGTGTCCTTAAAGACATCATAAGATCGCACGTGGTCCCCGTGGTAGAGCTGAAAGAGATCTTCCGACAAGCTGGGGAGAGCCTGATCGTTGTCAATGCCCACAAGATTAACAACGGGGTTATGCCAAAGCTCAAACCAGACAAAGAGAACCTGGAGGATTTCTATTTCATTGAACAGGATGATCCCGAACAAGCCCTTAGTATCATCATGGAGTTGGTATGTGAACGTATCCCCAAGCGTTTCAACTTCCATCCCATCGATGACGTTCAGGTGCTCTCACCCATGCATAAGGGCGTGGTGGGTGCAGGAAATCTGAATATGAAGCTGCAGGATGCCCTGAACCCGTCGAAAGTACAGATCGCCAAGGGTGAAAGGGTATTTCGCTTGAACGACAAGGTGATGCAGATAAGAAACAACTATGAAAAGGAAGTATTCAATGGGGACATAGGGAGAATCACCTCCATGGATCAGGGGAATCAGCAAGTCACCATAACCTTTGATGGCATACCGATCCCCTATAACTACTTGGATCTGGATGAAGTGGCGCTTGCCTATGCCATCTCCGTCCACAAATCACAGGGTAGTGAGTATCAGGCCATTGTTATTCCCATCCTGTCGCAGCATTACGTGCTCCTTCAAAGGAACTTGATATACACGGCAGTGACCAGAGGAAAGAAATTGGTCATTATGGTGGGCAGCAAACAAGCCCTTGCCATAGGGGTAAGAAATGACAGAATTATGAGGAGGTATACCTATCTGGCTGAGAGACTAAAGCGGTCTTAAGGCTTATGTGATTTGAAAGTCCTAGGCGTTATTCTTTAGCCGCAACGTTCCAATATTGCAAAACCTTCCTAAGTAAAAGATCTCAGCGCAAATCCCAATGACAAATTTCAAATGCCAAATCGAATCCGAATAATCGGTGTCCTGGAAATTCCTATGGAACCATGGGTTCCAGAGTGACTTCCCTTTCGACCATAACCTTTTTGAATTTTGCGGCATCCCCGATCACCTTGCCGATGATGTTCACCGCACTGGCCGGAACAATCTTTCCAGGCTCGCTCATGGGCGTCTGGCCGAAAAAGATACAGAAGGCACTCCCTGTGGGCCAGTAACCTAAATCTCCCAATTCCACCACGTCTCGGGCGGTCTCATCCAGTTGGGCCTCGACCGGAATGGAAAAATAGATCTCTTCACCCCAAGTATTGAAGGAGGTCGTGATGGGCAAGGCCTCTGCCACTTTCTTGGAAGTGGGGGAATCGTTCAACTCAGCCTCCATAGATAAACTCCCAACAGTTATCCTTATTTTCATCATTCAAGACCTCCTAAGAAAGTTTAGAGAAAGCTGTTTGTCCATCATTAAAGCTGTGGCAGGATATGTAGATGCACCTTATCCGATTTTGTTTCTGGAAGTTTTTGCAGTTCCTCGGCCTCTGGCTCGGAAAGCTCTCCCACCAACACAAGGCGGAAGCGATTTAGTTGTCGACTGTCCCTTTCAATGCGGCCCTGCTCCAGTAGTTTAGAGGCCTTATCTTTGGGGGTATCCATTTTCACTCTGTCCACCATCCATACCAGCAATTTATTTCCCAGTATCAGCTGAAGCATGGAGATGTCATTTGTCCTTATCCATTCCATCTGAATATGTTCAAAGACTTCCACAGGGCACCCGCATCCCAGCATGTCCTGAATCAGTCTGATCAAATCCCCTTTGTTGGAGAGCTTTTTCATCCATTCCTTTTCCATTTCATCCCTCATCTCTTCCTGAATATCAGCCTTATAGGTGTGTGAGTAAGATCAAATTGTTCTCTGAATTGGTTCACCATGTATCGTTTATAGGAGAAATGGATCTTATCAGGTCTATTTGCGAAAACCACAAAAGTGGGAGGCCTGATGCGGGTCTGGGTCCCATAATAAAACTTCAGACTTCCCCGGCCGATTCTTGGCGGGGGATTTTTTCGAGTCAAATCCTCTAAGGCCTTGTTGACCGATCCTGTGCTAAACCTTTTGCAGAATTGGTCGTACAGGAGATCAATTCTCTCAAACAGTTTTTTCACCCGTTCGCCGGTAAGGGCTGAAAGGTTAATCCTGGGGGCAAAGGAGACGAATTGGAGTTGTCTTTCTATAGCGCTATCCAGAAATCTTTTTTTCTCAGCGTCCTTTTTCACCAGGTCCCACTTGTTCACCGCAAGGATAAGACCACGTCCGCGCTCAAAGGCATATCCACAGATTCGGGCATCTTGTTCTGCAATGCCAGCTTCCGCATCCAGGAGAATCACGGCCACATGACACCGCTCAAGACTTCTAAGGGCCTTGATCATGGAGAATCTTTCTATCTTTTCTTTGACTCGCCCTCTTCTCCGAATGCCAGCTGTATCTATTAAAAGGTATTCCTTACCGTGCCATGCAAAAAGCGTATCTACAGAATCGCGTGTCGTCCCTGGCAGTTCGCTTACCAATACCCGTTCAAAGCCCAAGATGCGGTTTATTAGAGACGACTTGCCCACATTAGGCCTCCCCAATACAGCCACCCGAATTCCACCATTATCTTCCTTTTCAGGTTCATCTTTAGGCAGATCACAAACCACATCCTCCATGAGGGCCTTTACGCCATAACCGTGGGCAGCAGAAACGGGGTAGGCATCCTCCATGCCCAACCCAAAGAAGTCATTGACTAAATGATCGTGTTCAGGCCCGTCAATCTTGTTGACCGCTAGAAGCACCTTCTTTTGAGACCGGCGCAGCAGATCAGCGATGTCTCCGTCCCCTTGCATTATGCCCTGACGGCCATCAACCATGAAAATGATTATGTCCGCCTCCTCTATGGCCTTTACCACCTGTTCCCTTACTTTTTTTATAAGAGGTACATGGTCTGAATCATCAAAACCTCCAGTATCGATGATCGTCAGCAGCGTGTCATCCCAATGGATATGGGCATAGAGACGATCCCTTGTTATTCCCGGTTCGTCATCCACGAGGGCATCCCTTGATCTGGAGAGACGATTGAAGAGGGTCGATTTGCCCACATTGGGTCGTCCCACTATGGTAATTATGGAAGACATAATTTCAGGTATAACTAAAAATATTCCCCTTTCTCAGATCATTCCCTAGGCTTCACTTCATTCAGTTCTACCCGGCCCTTTAATCTTACTGGGTTTTGTGGGAGGGTCAAGACGATTCGTTATATAAAATCGCGAAAGCGATTTTATGACTTGACTAAACACCGGAATACGGATAATTTCTCCTGAAATCTCGCTTCGCTTAAATGATCTATAAAAATGCCCACCAAATACATCATCGTAACCGGTGGAGTCTTATCAGGCCTAGGGAAAGGAATAGCTGCCGCCTCAATAGGCCATCTTCTCTCTTCAAGACTCAAAATCGTCCCCATCAAGTGTGATGGATATCTGAACGTGGATCCAGGGACCATGAATCCTTTTGAGCATGGTGAGGTATTTGTGCTGGACGATGGGGGTGAAGTGGATATGGATTTTGGGCATTACGAGCGATACTTGGGTGTTACCTGCAAATCAAAATGGAACCTGACCATGGGCAAGGTATTTGACATGGTAAGGCAAAAGGAGCGGCGCGGAGATTACCTTGGAAAGACCGTTCAATATATCCCTCACGTGACGGATGTGATTAAAAGCCACGTTTTTGACGTGGCCCGGGAGGAGTCCGCGGATCTGGTTATCGTTGAAATCGGCGGGACTGTGGGTGACATTGAGAATGAGCTTTTTCTCGAGTCTATGAGACAGATGAAAGAAGATGTGGGCAGGGAGAATATCGTTTACGTGCACCTTACTTATGTCCCCATACCTTACGGCGTCAACGAACAGAAGTCTAAACCCACACAGCAGAGTGTAAACCTCTTGAAACAAAGGGGAATTTTCCCGGATATCATTATCGGCAGGTGCTCTCAATTCTTAACGAAGAAGGTAAAGGCCAAGATCTCCAATTTTTGTGACGTGGATCCCGAAGCGGTCATCACAGGCCTTGACGTGGACGATGTATATGAGATCCCCATTATCTTTGAAAAGGAGGGCATAGCAGAGATCCTCCACAAGAAATTGAACATTTACAGCCCTCCGGATTTGCGCAGGTGGAAGCAGTTTATTGATAACCTGAGGCATCCCAAAAAAGAGATTACGGTGGCCATGTGCGGAAAATATACCAAACTGGAAGACTCCTATGCCTCCATCATTGAATCCTTTAATCATTGCGCAGCCCATCTGGGTTGCAAGATAAATCTGAAATGGGTCGAGACCACAGATCTGAAGGACACTTCTTTCATGGACGGCGTGGATGGCGTGCTGGTTCCCGGCGGATTTGGACATCGGGGGACTGAGGGTAAAATTGAGGCCATCCGTGTGGCCAGGGAACGGAACATCCCCTTTCTCGGCCTCTGTCTCGGGCTTCAGCTGGCTGTCATCGAATTTGCAAGGCATGTGTGTGACCTGGACCGTGCTAACTCCACGGAAATGGACGAAGACACACCCCATCCGGTGATCGATATCCTCCCTGAGCAGAAGGAGATCGTGGATAAGGGTGGGACCATGAGGCTTGGGGCCTATACAGCTGTGCTCAAAGAGGAGACGCTAGTTCATTCCCTTTATAAATCTATTGAGGTATCGGAAAGACACCGACACCGATATGAGGTGAACCCGGACTATCACCAAATCATAACGGAGAAGGGGATGGTTTTTTCAGGCTGTTCCCGTGATGGAAGATTGGTGGAATTTATCGAACTTCCAGATCTAAAATTCTTTGCGGCCACCCAAGCCCATCCAGAATTAAAATCCAGAATGGAATTACCTTCCCCCCTCTTCTATGGCTTTGTAAAAGCCTGCCTCAATTGAACCCCTTTCAGGCCATTACGAGTTGATTGTGTAGGAAGTTCCTTTTCTTAAGCGGCGCAGCCGCGTTATATAAAATCGTGAAGCGATTTTATAACCTGATCACTCCATGAGATGCATAGGAAAGCGGGAATCGCATTGAGAGAGGTGAAGATTAGTGACGAAGAAATATCGCGTTCTATTCTTAGGACTCGTCGGAAACGAAGAGGCTTTTAAGGCAAGAATGACCAAGTTGGGCGTATCTATTCCAACCGTAGACCTGATGATCAGCAAGGCGCCTGTTATTTTAAAGGGGGGCATGACCCTGAAGGAGGCAAGACAATATGCTGATGCTGTTCAGTTCGCCGGAGGCAAGGTGAACATTCAGGAACATGGGCTTTTTGAAGAACCAGAGACAATGAACAGATCCCTGTATATTAAGCCATTAGAGGATTTTGTTATGTGCCCCGAGTGTGGATACAAACAGCTCAGGGAAAGGGCCTGCGTGAAATGCGGCTATTTGTTTTGAAGTCAACAACCTGGTCCTCTGGGCCTCCGGCTCGACTCCGTCCCGTAGGGGACTACGCCCCGGAGGGTAGAGGCTACCCTCCGGCCTGGAAGCCCTACGGGCTGGAAGCGGCCTCGGAGAGCCTGGGTTCTATACTCGATAGACAGACAACCGGACAAGCATACAGGCATGAAAGAAGTAGTTGACTTGGAAAGAGCCCGATTGGACCTGGCGGCCAAAAAGGCATACCGTAACTGGGCGAGCAAGCTTGGCGAGTCCTTTAGCTCAAAGACAAAACTATCACACCTTTCAGTGAGGAGCTTAGTCTTCCTGGCTCAGGGGAAGGAAAAGAGCCCCTTCTATCTCTACGACCTCATCATGAACCTCCTGAACCTCGGTTCTGGATTCGAGTTTAACGAACTGCACTCTAAGCAAAAGATGACTGTTGTGGACCGATACCTCTTCCTATTGGACAGGATCCGTTTTGAATACATGAAGAGATTGGGTTGGTTGGAGCGCTACCCTGGGGAGGATTTTACCCTGGTAGATTTTGTTATTCATTTTGAAGAACTGGCACCGGGGCTACAGACCAAGACCCCTATACTCAGCCGGAACCATCCTGCCTACGAGAAATTTTCTAAAATGGGCGCATTTGAGAAGGAAGAGTTCATTAGAAAACTCATACCCAAGGCGCTAAAGGAGATGCCAGATTAATGAAATTCAGTGACATAGGGAATTGCTCCCCGTCCTATTTCTACCCCTCCTAACCAATAAATCAGGGCTCGCCGTGGTGCTGGCCGGATCCCTCGGCCTTTTTTTATCGTCTCCCATCTGTACTAAACTCCCTTCTCGGACTGGTCAGGGTCCTATGGTTTTCTTCCTTTCCCTTGAGAGACTCTTTGGTGATTCGTCATCCCGGCCAAGTCTCGCGGAGCGGGATGCGAGCCGGGATCCAGAATGATTTGATTTCCCGCAATTTTCTGGATTCCCCTTCGACTTCGCTCAGGGTGGTGAGCCTGTCGAACCACGGGTCTCGCCCAATCCCGTATCGAGCAGGGCCAGGCTTGCGGGGCTCGCCCGGTCGAAGATTCCGACGTCTTCGGCGGGGAATGAAGGTTCTGTCGAATTGTGACCCAGTCTTCTGAGCCGGAAGGATTATTGTATTCGAGATTGACCACCGGCGGGCTTTGTAGTAAGGGGAGATGGAAAATGAAAATCATCACCCCTATTCAACTCAAAGAGATGTTGCATGATAGGGAGGAGCTTGCCCTCTTAGACTTGCGCGAGCAAGGTGTGTTTACAAAGGAACACCAGTTGTTCGCATGCTCTGTTCCCTTGAGTCATCTGGAACTCAAATTATACGACTTTGTGCCACGTCAAGACACCCGCATCGTTTTGGTTGACCAGGGTCCATCGGACAAATTGGGATTGGCTGGGAGAGGGGCAGAACGCCTGGGCTCTCTGGGTTACTCCAATGTGGCTATTATGGAGGGCGGGATCGAGGAGTGGCGCAGTCTTGGCTTCGAATTGTTCTCCGGTGTCAACGTTCTGAGCAAGGTTTTCGGTGAGTTTGTGGAAGTCACTTACCACACCCCCAGGCTCACTGCAGAAGAGCTTAAGGCCAAGCTGGACGCGGGCCAGAAGCTGGTCATTCTTGACGCCCGGCCGCAAGAAGAGTACCACCGAATGAGTATCCCCGGTGGTATCGACTCGCCAGGGGCGGAGCTGGTCCACCGCGTCCATGATGTGGCCCAGGATCCGGAAACTGCAGTCGTAGTCAACTGTGCAGGCCGTACCCGAAGCATCATTGGTGCACAGTCTCTGATCAATGCTGGGATTCCCAACCCTGTAACGGCCTTAAAGGATGGCACCATGGGCTGGCAACTGGCTGGATTC
Source organism: Desulfobacteraceae bacterium (assembly GCA_050124735.1). Lineage (GTDB taxonomy): Bacteria > Desulfobacterota > DSM-4660 > Desulfatiglandales > HGW-15 > JASFEQ01. Next base: position 11,047 of record JASFEQ010000033.1, read on the forward strand.
GAGCTGGAATACGGGCAGAAACGGCATGCGCCTATCCCGTCAGCCGCCGGTCTAACCAAGGCTCGGGCCTGTGCGGAGCAGGTGGCCAAGCGCTTCGGTGTTAAAAAGATCAACCGTGACACCTTGGGGACATGGGCTAAGGAGCGGGACACGCGAACGCTCTATGTTTTGGATGTACGCTTGCCAAAGGAATTCGAAGCGGGTCACTTAGAAGGCGCACGGAATGCGCCGGGCGGACAGCTTGTACAAGCCACCGATGAATACGTGGCCGTGCATAATGCGCGGTTGGTGCTCGTGGATGACAACGAAGTGCGTGCCACCATGACCGCCTCCTGGCTCGTTCAGATGGGCTGGACTGACGTTTACATGCTGGAAGGCGGGATCGGCGATGGACCTTTGGTGCTGGGTCCGCATCGGGCAAAGATTCTGGGCTTCGAGGAGGAGGAGTCGCTCAGCCCTGTGGCGCTCAAAGGGATGCTCGATTCTGGTGAAAAGCTTGCGGTGGTGGACTTGGGATCCAGCGTTGAATACAAAGATCGGCATATTCCGGGGGCCTGGTGGGGCGTGCGCTCGCGATTATCGTCTGATTTGTCGCGTATCCCCCCGATGGATTCCTTTGTCTTGACCTCACCGGATGCTACGCTCGCACACCTGTCCGTTAAAGAGGTGGAGGCCTGCCGACCGGGGGCAACCGTGCAAGTCCTCAATGGTGGGACCAACGCTTGGATCGCAGCCGGTCTGCCCATCTCTGAAGGCATGGAGCGCGCCATTTCTGAGACGGACGATGTCTGGTACAAGCCTTACGAACAGACAGACGCCCCCTATGAGGCCATGCGTGACTATTTGACTTGGGAGGTGGCCCTGTTAGAAAAACTGGAGCGGGATGGCGATGCCAGATTTCGCACCTTCACTGGACCTTAGATCTGCGAGGCTAGGCGCCATGAGAGTGTGTCGGAATTCGTCATCCCCCGCCGAAGTCGGCGGGAGATCCAGAATGATTTGATTTGCCGCGACTTTCCTGGATTCCCCTTCGACTTCGCTCAGGGTGGTGAGCCTGTCGAACCACGGGTCTCGCCCGGAATGAAAGTTTTGTCGTATTGTGACACAGGTCCCATGGGCCCGGATTAATGACTAAGTGACGTAAAGGAGGATTCATGGCGGAATTCATGACGGGTATTGGTAATCTGGTAGGCGATCCTTTTGCTATACTTCTCTTTTTTGCAGCGCTTATCACCGGGTTGTTCTTCGCCGCCATGCCCGGGGTCAACATGGTTACGCTGGGCGCCATCATCCTTCCTTTTACTGTCTATTTAGACGCCACCCATGCCATTATGATTTATGGTGTGATTTACGTATCGGGGACCTACGGCGGCGCTGTGATGGCCATCTTGTTCAATATCCCCGGTTCCGCTGAGAACGCCCCCACGGCCTTTGATGGCTATCCACTTACGCAAAAGGGTCAGTCTGGGAAGGCGATTGGGGCCGCCATCATGTCCTCCTCTATGGGGGGAATTTTTTCAGCGATTGTGATGATGATAGCGGCCCCCACGGTTGCGCGCTGGGCAATCCACGCATTTGGCCCTCCAGAAATATTTTCCCTCATCTTTTTTGGACTCACTGTCGCAGCATCTGTAGGGGCGGAAAACATATGGAAAGGGTGGCTTTCGGTTTTGGCTGGTCTCCTGCTCGCAACCATAGGAACTGACCCGGCCGGGGCGCTCCACCGATTTGCTTTTGGGACCTATTACCTCCTGGCAGGGATCCATTTCATCCCTTTGATTCTTGGATTCTTCGCCGTCTCTGAGGTATTCGTCCAGGCAGAGAAAATGGTCACCCAGAAATACCGGGCCCCAAAGGTGGGGCTGAAGTTTCCCGGTTTCAAAGAGTTCTGGAAGCTCAAGGTGACCATCATACGATCCTGGATTCTCGGTTTTTTTGCCGGTGTTTTGCCTGGTATCGGCGCGACCTTGGCCGCTTTTCTCAGTTATAACGAGGCTGTCCGATGGTCAAAACATCCGGAGCGTTTTGGGAAAGGGGAACTGGAAGGCGTGGTCGCCTCAGAATCGGCCAATAACGCGGCAACAGGAGGCGCCATGATTCCCCTTTTGGCTCTAGGATTACCAGGTGGCGCCATAACGGCCATGATGGTGAGCGTCTTCATGATTCATGGCATGGAACCGGGACCATTGATTATGATGCGGGCAAAAGATTTGGTATGGGTCCTTTTTGTGGCCATGTTCTTGGCCAACCTGTTCATCTTTATTCTGGGCTACATCGAGACAAAGACCATCGTTAACCTGTTGCGAATCCCATTCAGGATCCTGTCGCCCGCTATCCTCCTCCTTGCAACCATTGGCGCATACGCCCTTCGCAACAGTCTGCTGGATGTCTGGGTCATCTTCATGGCGGGAATTGCGGGCTATTTTCTCCGCCGCTCCGGGTATTCCATCGCAGGAATCATCCTCGGCGTGATTTTGGGCAAGATAGGAGAGTCTGCCTTGGTTAAGGCCATGCAGATATTGCAGTATGAGTGGCTGGGCTTTTTTGAGCGACCGGTTTCCGCCATCCTCCTGGTGGCAGGATTACTCACGTTTTTCTTCAATCTGCGAAAACCTGTCAGGCAAGTATACGCTTCCCTTAGAACCCAAAACAAAGGGGCGTGAGAGGAGTGAAAGTGGGTCACTCAATCAGCGGCGTGACGGCGTATAGGGTTCGCCTCCCATTGATCAGGCCATACCATCTCTCCTTCGGGGCCTTAGAGGCGTATGATAGCCTCTTTGTGCAGATCCAGAGCGATGCGGGGGAAGAGGGTTATGGTGAAGTGACCGACTGTCCCGGCTATTTTGTGCAAGGCATCTCAGACGCTTGGGATTTCGTCTGCGCATATGGGCCTGAACTCCCCGGCAAGGATCCGCAAGGGGCTCTAGACGGCATCATGAATAGAGCCCATCATTTGTCATTTGCGGCCACGCCCCTATTGACCGCGTTAGAAACCCTCATTTCGCCCTATAAGGGAAAAACGATAGATTCTGAACAGATTCCGCTCCTGGGAATCGTCCAGGGCGAAACGCCGGCGGACATGGTCGCGGATGCCAAGAGGCTCATGAAGAGTGGCTACCGAACCCTCAAGATGAAGGTGGGTTTCTCCGTACGCGAGGATCTGGATAGGGTTGGCCAACTGCAATCTCAACTTAAGCCAGGGATTCAGGTGCGTCTGGATGCCAATCAGGGCTATGACTACTCCCAGGCCGTCCAATTCCTCGAAGGCCTCGATCCTGGAGGCATTGAATTGCTTGAGCAACCCCTTGATCCAGGGGCATGGGACGACATGGTCCGACTGGCCCAAATGAGCCAGGTTCCTCTGATGCTTGATGAGGCCATCAACACAGAAGAAGATCTTGACAGGACCCTTGAAACGGGTTGTGCAAAGGCCGTGAAATTCAAGCTCATGAAGTGCGGGAGCATGAGTCGTCTTGAGGAAATGATAAAAAAAGCAACCCATGCTCGGTTAAAAATCATTTTGGGAAATGGGGTGGCGACGGATGTGGGTTGTCTTCATGAGGCCCAGGTTGCAGCCAGGCTGGGCCTGACTATCCATGCGGGGGAGATGAACGGATTCCTCAAAGGGACGGAGCAGTTGCTGCAGCCGCCATTGCGTGTGGACAAAGGGGCATTGATTCTTCCTTCTGCCCCACCCATGGTTCGATGGGAACTTGTATCAAGGTTGGCTGTGGAGACGGCGAGCTGGGGCCATATCAGCATGCCTGGCAGATCTCTGTGATATCAAACACGGCCGTCTCATAATCCACTTTGCAGTTCTCCTTCTTTTCCCTCTGTTTCAACTTCTCCATGTGATATTCCTTGACCTCCTTGTTAAAGGGGAGGTCTCCAAACTCCAGATATCGGATCGCGCCTTGAGCATCCCGGACCGGGATCACTTTTCCTTTCGCATGCCTATTGGGCGCCCAGGGGACATCAATAATCCCTGCCTCGAACCCCCTCACTGCCCCAATGGCCATGTCGCCCTCACCCAGTTCCAGCGTCTTGTCCAAAATGGAACAGGCCTCCATTCGGATGACGTTCATTTCTGTTTCCATTTCAGGATCCAGGGGCATCTTTCGTTCACGGACCATTTTAATGGCCATCTTTGTGGCTCGGACCCCTTCTGCGTTGGCCTCCTTGGTGGGTATGCCCACAGACTCATGGGTCGTCTTGGTGATGACTTGCGTGGCTCCGGCCAGGGCCGCAATGATCCCGCCCATGGCGATCACCGCAAAAGCCCTTGCCTCATCAGGTGGAAAGGCCTGCATCCACTGGTGCGAGGCAATGGAAACAAACATATCCTCGTAACCAAGTCGTCTCAAATAGAGGTGACAAACCTCCTCCAGGACCTTCAAGGCGGCCACATCTTGAAGAAGGTCCAAATTCTGGGTAAGCCCCACACTGTAATGTCGCAGCCCCTGACCTGCGGCAAGCACTGTCTCCATCACGGCAATAGCGATCCCGACTCCAGGCGGGATAAGGGTCCCTGTCAAAAACCCTGGTTGCTCCCTGTGTATGGGAATTCCATGGTCCCAGTAAAAAGAGGCCAAGCGATCCAGGTATTGGTAGTTCTTTATCCCTTCTTCGAAAGTCATATCCTTTATATAGGAGGCAGGATAGGAGATGCCCGCGCCCAAAAAGGCCGAGAATCCAGCGGCCAGTGTCACTTCGGCGGTCAGTCGAGGGAAGGGTGTTCCCGACAGGACGATGACAGGGCGATCCACACCCTCTATAACCCTTCTGACATTCTTTACACCATGGTTCACAACGGGCAGCCCGTTGAGCATGGACCTGCCCGCTTTGATGCTCGTATCAATTCCATTTTGGGCCTCATGGAACTTCAAGTTCCTGGTATAGGTATCCGTTGTGCAAGGCAAAAGATCAGCATCGCCTTGGTCCTGTAAACATTTCAAAAGCTTGATATGCTCGTCTACAAGCGCCACACCACCTCGAGGTTGGACCAGGGTCCTCCCCTCTGCTTTTGCCTGGGCGACCACGTTTGCATAGTTCTTTGTGGCGGGCAGGGTTTTGTGGAATGCAACGGCTTCATCCAGATCAACGTCTTTGCCCGTGGGCCAAAGGGCCAAGACCTTTTTCCTCTCCTTTTGGAACGCCTCATCACTCCACCTCTGATTTGTCACGGTCATTTTCCAAGATCTCCTCTAAATTTTCGTCAAATGTTTTTTGGCCACCCTCAAAGCCTTTTCAGGCTCGATTTCTGACATGAGACCAATGGCATACAAAAGATACTCCTGGTCCAGGTAGAAGCCGGGTGTTTTAGGTTTCAGAGAAAGGGGGTTTGTTTCAGAAAATACCGATGCCCCCAGGATCTGCTCAGGGGCAGGACTAAATACCAATGGCCCACCCGTGCCGATGACGGTTCTTATTCCCGTCAAGTCCTTTCCGTACTGAATGAGAATCTGGCCTTGGGGTCCATATGTGGGCTCGATGGTACCGGCATGCCTTTCCATGGCAAACCGGGCTGCGGTGCGGGCCAGCTCGGCATCCAGTCTCCATTCTGTTGAGGATTCTGGCAGGCGCTCTGTAAATTGGGAGAGCTGACCCACTTCATTTTCCACATTAAGATTTGAATTCCCCAGTTCTCTCCTGAAGTGTTCTTCTCCAACGGCATGAAGAATGGACGAAGCATTGTAGCGCATGCCCAGATCCCCTTCCACGGTTCTCTTTACAAAGGGCTCAGGCAAACCCTTTTGTACGACCCCAGATTCCGTCGGTTCGCCCCATCCAACGGAGTGGACATCAGTGGTGGCCCCTCCAATGTCTAGAACCACCAGTTCCCCGAGGCCCTCTTCCTTATCTGTTCCTTGGGAAAGAAGCCTTGCAGCGGTGAGGACCGCAGTGGGTGTGGGCATCAGTATCCCGTCCACAAATTGTTCCGCGTTTTTCAGGCCTTTGGATTCTATGATCCGATTAATGAAGACCTCTCTGATGATGGAACGGACCTTGTCAACCTGCAAGACACCTATTTCAGGCAAGACATTGTCTGTGATGACATAGTCCTTGTTCCCAGAGTCCAGAATAACTTGAATGTCGTCTGACGCCACCTTGTTGCCTGCCACAACGATGGGGCAATGCAAGTTGCAGTGACTGAGACTTGTGGCATTTTTCAGAATGGTTTCCCGGTCCCCACCATCTGTTCCTCCGGCTAGTAGAATAATATCAGGCGCTATGCTTTCCATTTCCCGGATTTCATTTTTTGTCAGCTGGTAAGAATAGACACCAACCAGCTTTGCGCCTGCGCCCAATGCCGCCCTCTTTCCTGCTTCCACAGTGAGTTCCGGTACCAACCCAATCGTCACCATCCTCAAACCTCCTGCCGCACTGCTACAGGCTAGCTTGTGTCGAAAGGTGAGCGCTTGGCCTTGTGATTCGTTGAGTTGGTCCAAAGCGGTGTTGAGTCCCACCATGATATCCGTATCCACTGTGGATGGACTCTGTGTTCTGCTGACAATGCGCTCCGCATCGAAATCTATCAATATGAGCTTTGTAAAAGTGCTCCCAAAATCAATGAAAAGACCATGATTGGCTGTCTTATTCATGCTCCTTTATTCCCAAGTCCATTTTTAGGTCCTCTGCCACGACTTTTGGGGAGATTCCAGGTGGGTAGACACGGTTGAAAGCCATCTGCTTGAATTTTTGCTCCACCTCCTCCCAATCCTGCTTGCCCACGACAAGGTTTCCGCCAACGACCAGGTGTATGTCTCCTTTGCCGGCCTCTATGCAGCTATCCCGGAAGCCCCTACAATCAAGTTCGCCATGGCCGCACAATGTGCCCACCAAAATGGCATCCGCATTGGTCTCAATGGCTGCCTTGATGAACTCCTCCTGGGTAACAAATACGCCCAGGTTAACGACTTTGAAGCCCTCTTTTCGCAAGGCATATTCCATGATTTTGTTACCAATCACGTGGGCATCCACTCCCAGGACGCCTAAGATAACCGTCTTCTGTTCCATGGCTTTACCTTTCCAATCGAATCAGGAGATATCTCAATATCCTAATTCTTCCCTCACGATAATGACAGACAGTGTCCCTATGCCCTTGGTTTTTTTCTCAATAATGGATGTCACACGACATAACCTGTCCGGGCTATTACAGTCTGGACAATCTTTTCCCTTGGCGCAGGGGGTATCGTCATCCCGCCTTTGGCAATTTAAGGGGGCGGCTGTCTCTTTGATCCTCTTGATCCCCTCCTCCACAGTCTGCACAATCTTGTTCGTGCCAAGGACCACGATAACATGTTGGGGACCAAAGACTAAGGCAGAAACCCTGTTCCCCGTGTTGTCCGTGTTCACAAGCTTTCCATCCATGGCCAACGCATTAGAACTGGAGAGAAAGTAATCGGCACTTAGGTGTTTCTTCGCCACGGCCAACCTCTCATCCTTACTCAGTCCGGGTTGCCAATGGTCATATACTTCATTGCCTCGATCACGTAATGCCTCTATCAGCCCCAGCTGCCTAATGGTCACTGAACCGCCAATTCCCACCTTCGCATTCGTTGGAATCATGTCCAGAACCTTGGCCCTGGCCTGTTCCCCTGTTGATACAAAAGAGGCATCCATACCATTCTTCCGCAATTTGTCCAAAAGCTTATCCATTTTCCCCTCGCCTACACCTGTCTTACCACTCAAGCGCCTTTTTTTAATCTATATCGTCCTCCCCATTTCTCCCAGGGGACTGCATTGCATTATGAATTGTTGTGTCAAACGGAATCAAACAATGGCGTATGTTAAAAAAAAGGGAAGCGTATCGAAATGGTTGAAGTTGCGGATGGTTGAGGCTTCTGTGACCACCTGCCTGACAATTTGTGATACTTATGTCCTCCTATTTAATGAGGGCAACGAAAAAAGAATTTATATCATAAAATCCAGGCCAGTTACCTACCGGTAGGGGTACATAGAGCAATTTGGTAAATACGACGAGGCTTAACACATAGATGA
>JASFEQ010000034.1:0-18955 GCA_050124735.1 Desulfobacteraceae bacterium
GTAGAGCGCAATCCCTGTGGCCAGAGCGGTATTGATGGATTCAATCCCTGGTTCCATGGGAATTGCCAGAGACGTGGCGTGCCTCAAGCTTTCCGGAAGCCCTGGCCCCTCAAGGCCTGGAAGCAGACCAAAGGTGGAGGGGAACTTGTAGCTGGATATGTTTTTTCCCTTCGGAGAAAGGGTAATCAGTGGGACCCTGGTCTTTTCCAGTTCTCTGATTGAGGGCCCTTCCGACAAGGAGACCCTTAGAATCGTACTGCCTGCGGCCCTGACCGATTTATGGTGAAATGGGTGCGCCGCCTCCTTCAGCATCACCACACGACTCACCCCGAAGGCCGCCGCAGATCTGATCACCGCCCCCACATTTGTGGGATCCTGAAAGGGTACGAACAGGGTGCATCCAGATGGCCAATCTTTTTCGCTCCATTCAGGAAGGGGGTCTACCCTAATTTGCAAAATGGGTTGATTCGTGCCATGCACATCAATTTCGCGGAAAAGATCTATGGGGAGCCGATAGATGGTTGTCTGATCAGGCATGCTCTCCTTCGGGACATCCTGCTGATTAATAACGACGAGCCCTACACATCGATCGGGAAAATCTTCCATGGCTTCCCTGACCTGCTTTGGCCCTGAGAGAAAGGCCAATCCATGTTTTTTGATGCCCTGCCCTTTCAAGACTTTCAAAAACGTCCTGAACGTGGGATTTCTTTGGCTTATGATCTCTTTGACTTTCATCACTTTCGCAAAAGCTTCCTACCACTCACAGAAGAGGTGGTTTGAATCCTGACCCTTAGAGGGTCTTCTTTCTCTCTCGCGGACCCGCCCGCCGCGCCTGAGCGAGAGCGATGGCGGGCAGGGCTCTCAGAGGCAGAGAATTTAATTAGACAGGATTGACAGGATTTCCCGGATCAGGATGGAGATCGCTCAAAAGCGCTTGGAGATGCTTCGCGAGTGGAAATAAGCTAGCTTATTTCCACTCGTGGCAGCCTCTCCAGTGCCTCGATGAATAATATCGAGGCCTCCCGCACCAATGCGGGAGGCTTTTGAGCGATCCGTTAATCATTATTTTTCGTGCTTTTCGATTTTCGCCTGCCCAGTTGAATTCTCGCTTCAAGCGAGACTATTCAACCGGGGTGCTTTCGTGATTCGAAGAACTTTGAGTCCTCTGAGCTCTCTGCGAGAGGAAGTATTATCCGTGAAATCTGCGTAATCTGTGGATCAAAATCCGTGTCTAGGAAATATTCAAGCAACCAATATACTCCGGTGTTGCTGAGCCTTTCATGCCCTCTGCTCTTTTAACTTTTTAAATCCCTGTGATCCTGTTAATCCCCTGCCCCGTGAAATTGGTGCTGTAGCGGCACTATTTCACTGGGGTGTCTAACAATTCTTAGACTTCTCTCAGTGCACTCTGCTTGGCGCGCCAGCTTGTCCCGCGCAGTGTCACAGGGAGCTTCAGCGGGGGTCTTTTCATTGGCAGGTCATCACAATCCATGGATTGATCGTGATGGGAAACGGAAGATTATATATTCCTTTTAACTCTCTTGTTTTTGGGCGAGTTTTTCTCTAATTTTCTTTTTTAGTCTCTTCTTCCTTCGTCGGCGCCTACGATCTATCTCTCGACGTCGCTCAATCTTCTTATGTCTCGCCATAAATGTTTAGGCCTCCTAATTTTTCCTTTATATCACTGGCAGTGTGTCAGGATCCATAAAAACCGGTATCCTCTATCCAGAAGACAAAATTGTCAAACCTCACCATTAATTAACGGAAGCTCATCCCTTAGTCAACGGTAAAATCCATGGTCCCAAGGTTTGAGCCCCTTAGAATGCTAAAATGCCCTACCCTTTCATTTTGAGTTTCTCTAGGTAGGTCTTTAGCTTTGCCACATCCTTTTGGTCATAAAAAATAAGAAAGAGCTGAATGAATCTTCTTTGAAGGTTCTTGTCCTGAATGGCTTCGGCGACGGATAATCTCTGTCCTACGTCATAGAATTCCTTCAACTTCAGGAACAAATCTGAGACCATGCCCTCTTCATCACTATGGAGACGTTGTTTTTGAGAAAGCACCGCAAGAAGCGCAGAAAGGGGCCTAAAGTAGGCATCCATGAGTTGGTAGTTGTAATAAAAGGAGGCCCTTTCAGACTTGTACTTCCGGGGAGCAAATTTCTCAATGCGCTTGATCTGTTCACTCATCTGATCCAGTTCAGCGCTCTTTTTCTCTCCTCTCCTGCCTGAAAAGATGTCCCATTTCACGGGCCATTCCCTCCCTAGCCATTGCTTTATTGAGCCAGTTCGCGCGGGTTCACTCAGGATAGAGCAAACTTCCCATTGATGGATGATCCTCCATTAAACACTAACCTGTCAATGGGATTCCTTAGAGGGATTTTCTTGAGAGCAGTTTCATGTTGACCTCCTGGGGAACATCTCGTATATTCTCCGAGAAATTAAAGGCTTATCCAATTTCCGAAGGTGACGTTATGACAGATGTGAAAGAAAAAGAGATCGGCCTGGTGGATTTTGATCCTCAAAAGGATCAGGTCATAGATTTATGGTATCAGGATGCCATCGAGTTTGGTCACGGGATAAGCTTACGGATAAAGATAAAGAATGTGCTCTACAATGCACGTTCTCCATACCAGGAAATCACCGTCATGGAGACCGAGAAACTGGGAAGGATGCTGGTTATTGACGGGATCACCATGCTGACCGAATGGGACGAGTATGCCTACCATGAAATGATCACTCACGTCCCACTCCTTGTCCATCCCAAACCTTCCAGGATATTGATTATTGGAGGTGGGGACGGGGGTACTGCCCGCGAGGTGATTAAACATCCAAGTGTAGAGTTGGTCCACGTATGTGAATTGGACGAAGAGGTGGTCAATGCCTGCCGAAAATATCTGCCCTCCCTTGCCTCTTCTTTTGACGATCCAAGGGTAAAGATCTTTTACGAGGACGGAGCCAAATTTATCAGCAAGCACCCCGAATCCTACGATATCATTATTGTGGATTCAACGGATCCCCTGGGTCCAGGGCAAATCCTGTTTCAGGAGCCCTTTTATGCAAGCATGAAAAAGGCCCTGACAAAAGAGGGGATTGCGGTGACCCAGTGCGAATCCTTCTTCCTCCATCAGCATGTGATTCACGGGGTCTTCTCCTTTGCCCGACATCTATTTCCCAAACTGGGTTACTATAGTAGCTTAGTCCCCACGTATCCGAGTGGCGTGATTGGCTTTTTCTTCTGTTCTCTTAAAAGGGATCCCATTGAGAACATTGCGGAGGAGAGGGTCAGCGCGCTGCAAGGCCTAAGGTATTACACCCCCCAAGTTCATCGCGCCGCCTTCACCTTACCCCGCTTTGCTGCGGACCTCTTAAGGCCCTGAAAAGGTCTCTCTGTATCTCTCACCCCTGTACGATGCATCTCACTTATGGGGCATGACTCACAGGGAAAACAAAAATATTTGAATCACGAAAGCACGAAAATAAGAAAACACCAAATTTAGACAGGATTAACAGGATTTCACGGATTAAAAAGATTCCACAGACAATCTATAGCAAATGCATTAAAGATCGCTCATAAGTGGCTTGAAGAAGCTGCCACGGATTACAAATAAGCTAGCTTGTTTGTTATCCGTGAAGCTTTTCAAGCGCCTTGTTGTGCGTCATCAAGGCCTCCCTGCACACAAGTGCGCGGGGAGCTTCTGAGCGATCATCCATCCTCTTTTATTTATCCCTGAAATCTGCGTGTTTCGCGAAGCGGAACCCGCGTCCAATATCATTCTCCGCGCACTCTGCTTGCCCCGCCGTAGCCTTGGCGAAGGGGAACGGGCCCGCCCGCCTCGCCTGAGCGAGCTCAGTCTCGCGATGGCGGGCAGGCGAGAGAAAACGTTCTGGCATTTATTTTACTAGCAGAGCTTAACTATACGACAAGCACAGCTGCTGTTTTTTAGGAATTGCTAGAAGCTAGTAGATCCTTAATTCTAGGACTCCAAAGAACGAGCTGATGTCTTGACAGAGCCTCCCAGGGACTCAACTCCCAGGGAGACAAAAAAGGCGAGTGCAGCCACCATAATGATCGTGGCTCCAGAGCTAAGATTATAGCTAAAGGAGAGCCAGAGCCCTGTTATGGTAAAAAACATGCCAAGCAGCGATGAGAGGAGCATCATTTTACCAAGAGATCTGGTGTACTTCTCCGCTATATAGGGGGGAATGGAGATAAGGGCGATCACCAGTATAAGGCCAACGACCCGGATGACCATGACCACAGAAAGGGCTATCAGCCCCAACAGCACAAAATAGAGGGTCTTCACAGGAATGCCTACGACAAATGAAAATTCCTCGTCATAAGACATGGCGAGAAATTCTTTGTAGAAAACCAAGACGACCAGAAAGGTCACCAGGTCAAGGGATACCATGAACCAGATATCGCTCCCGCCCACTGTCAGGATGCTTCCAAATAGATAGCTCATTAGATCCACATTATAACCTGGCGTGAGGTCTATGAGGATGATGCCGATAGCCATTCCCACCGCCCACATGACGCCAATGATGGCATCTACCCTCTCTCTACTTTTCAGGCTGGCAACACCCATGATCATGGAGGAAAGAAAAGAAAATATGGCGGCACCCAGCGCAGGCGGAATTCCTGTGTAAAAGGCGATTCCTATGCCCCCGTAGGCTGCATGGGCGATCCCACCCGAGATGAAGACGATACGGTTCACAACGACCAGAGAGCCAATGATACCGCAACTCACGCTGACCAGTAACCCCGCCAGTAAGGCATTTCTCATGAACTCGAAATGAAGCGCATCCCACATGTTACTCCTCCTCGTGGGTGGGCAGCACCCTATGGGGCAGACCGTGGGCAATCAAATCCACTGGACACTGATAGGCCATATCCAGCATATCTTGCGAAATGTGTCCGTCCGGGTGGAAAATAAATTGCTTGTTCACACATGCTATGGATTTCATATGGCTTGACACGATTCCAATGTCGTGGGTAATGACCACAATGGTCACTTCCTTATTCAGCTCTCTGAGGAAATCATAGAGATCTGTCTCAAATTCAGGATCAACGCTCGTGGTGGGTTCATCCAGAAACAGGATCTCGGGGTCCGTTGCCAGCGCTCTTGCAATAAAGACTCTCTGTCTCTGTCCCCCGGAAAGTTTACCTATTGGGCTGTAACGATAATCCCACATGCCCACCTTCTGCAAAATATCACTCACTTTTTCCCGGTCTCTTCTGGAATATCTCTTGCCCATTCGAGACATGGTCAATCGACCCATGAGGGCCACATCCAAAACGGAAATGGGGAAGCTACGATTGAAATCGGTGCTCTGTGGCACGTATCCCACCCTGTGACTTGCGTCGTGGGGCGCCTGTCCCAGAATCCGAACCCGACCCCTGTTTGGCTTTAATATGCCCAACATGAGCTTCAGGAGAGTAGTCTTACCCCCGCCGTTGGGACCAATGATCCCGAGGAATTCCCCTTGTTCCAGGGCAAGACTCACATTCTGGAGAATCGTGGCTCTCTCGTAAGCGAACCATACATCCTCTAATTCTATGGCATAAGGCTTCATGACCAGCCCCTATGTGTCCTCTGATTTCCTCTTGCCTTTGAATAAATCAGTCCAACCCAGCTCCGTGAAGCTAGCGCGGGCTTTTCATCACTCGCCTTCGCACGGATGCCCCGCAGCTTACCGCGGGCTGGAAGCAAAAGGCGACCGCGCCGAAGCCCTGGCGCCCGTCCTCCGCAGTAGCCTGCTACGGAGGATGGAAAGGCGGGTGCTACGCTACGGCGCAGTTCCGCACGGCTTTCCATCCTCCATAGCCCCGCAAACGGGATCTCCGCTTCACTCATCTATGGACTCAAAGAAGTCCAGGTTTTGGTTCAATTTCTCCAATTTGAGACGCATGGACTCAGCTTTCATTTTGACCTGCGCCACGATCTCAGGAGGGGCCTTTTCAACGAATTCCCGCTTTGACAATTTCTTGGCTGAAATTTCCATATCTTTTTCAATTTTCTTGATCTCTTTTTTCAACCGTTTGCGCTCTTCGTTGAAATCCAAAAGCCCTTTGAGCAGCACATGAATCTGGTTCTGCCCAAACACGGCAGTGGCGGAGGCCTCTGGTTTGGATACCTTGGATTCCATAATCACTGAGTCCACTTTGCCCAGATTCTGAATATGGACCATATTCTGGCGTATGATATTCGCTTCCTCCTCATCAGGCACTTCAATGACAATATCCACTCGCTTCGACGGGCCAATATTCATCTCCCCGCGAATATTCCGAACGCCTGTGATAACGCCGATAACCAGGTCCATTTCCTTCAAGGCCCGCGGGTCAGAGATAAAATCGGAAGCATCTGGAAACCTGGCGGTCATGACGCTTCCCTGGCTTGCCGGAAGCCTCTGCCATATCTCTTCCGTGGCAAAGGGCATGAAGGGATGGATTAACCGCAGAATTGCCCCGAGCGACTCCTGAAGCACAAGCCGTGATGCACGCTTCAGAGACTCATCCTCACCATATAGAGCCGGCTTGGCCATCTCCAGATACCAGTCACAGAATTCATGCCAAACGAACTGGTAACAGAGGGTTGCAGCATCGTTAAAACGATACCCGTCTATAGCATTGGCCATTTCCTCGCTTACCTGGCCAAGTCTTGTTAAGATCCACCGCTCGGGAAGGTTATGGATGATATCTTTTTCCTCTGCCTCCGTGTTCTCATCCAAGTTCATCAGAACGAAGCGAGCTGAGTTCCATATTTTATTCACGAAATGCCGATATCCCGCGATCCTATCCTCCGAGAGTTTTATATCCCTTCCCTGCGCAGCCAGTGCTGCCAGTGTGAAGCGAAAGGCATCCGTGCCGTATTGATCGATCACCTCGAGGGGATCAATGATGTTCCCTGTAGATTTACTCATCTTCTTGCCCTCTGCATCTCGTACCAGGGCATGGATATAGACGTCGCGGAAGGGGACATCTCCCATGAATTGAATCCCCATCATCATCATCCTCGCCACCCAGAAAAAGAGGATGTCAAAGGCTGTCACCAGCACGGAGGTGGGATAAAAGGTCTCCAATTCTTTGGTGGCATCGGGCCAGCCCAGCGTTGAGAAGGGCCAGAGGGCTGAGCTGAACCAAGTATCCAGCACATCTGTCTCCTGTTCCAGATCTTCACTTTTGCAGGAACGGCATGCCTGAGGCGTTTCCTTGGAGACGATGATCTCACCACAGCTTTTACAATACCAGGCAGGGATACGGTGTCCCCACCATATCTGTCTAGATACGCACCAATCTTTGATGTTATTCATCCATTCGTAATAAACGCCTTCCCAATTTGTGGGGACGATGCGAGTCTTCCCCTCCTTCACTGCAGAGATTGCCTTTTCTGCCAGAGGGCCCACCTTGACAAACCACTGCTTGGAGAGGAGGGGTTCAATCATTGTCTTGCAACGGTAGCAGTGCCCCACCGCATGGCGGTAAGGTTCGATCTTTTCAAGCAGCTCAGATTTCTCCAGATCTTCCAGGATCTTCTCTCGGCATTGGAACCTGTCCATATCCTTGTAAGGCCCCGCCAGATCATTCATTCTGCCCTCTTCGTCGATCACTTTTATTCTTTCCAGCTGATGGGTGTTTCCAATGTCAAAGTCGTACGGGTCATGGGCAGGGGTTATCTTCAAAGCCCCAGTTCCGAATTCCTTGTCCACGTATGCGTCAAAAATAACGGGTATAGGTTTTTTGAGCACTGGCAGAAGGACATACGCCCCTGAGAGATCCTTATAACGCTCGTCTTCAGGGTTCACCGCCACCGCGGTATCCCCCAAAAGCGTCTCCGGCCGTGTGGTGGCCACCGTCAAATAGCCTTTCCCATCTTCAAACATATAACGAATATAGTAGAGCGAGCTATCCAGGTCATCATGTTCCACTTCGAGATCAGCCAGTGCTGTTCGGCATCTTGGGCACCAGTTTATAATGTAATCTCCCCTGTAGATGAGGCCCTCTTCATAAAGGCGCACAAAGACCTCTCTGACCGCCCTTGAAAGCCCCTCATCCATGGTGAAACGCTCACGACTCCAGTCGCAAGAACAACCCAGTCTTTTGAGCTGATTGATGATCACGCCGCCATACTTTTCCCTCCAGTCCCAGACCAGTTCCACAAATCTCTCTCGACCAACCTGGTGGCGATCACTGCCCTTTGCAGCCAGATCCTTTTCCACCACGTTTTGCGTGGCAATCCCCGCATGGTCTGTACCCGGCTGCCAGAGAACGCTGTAACCCTTCATTCTCTTGTATCGGCAAAGAATATCTTGAAGGGTATTGTTTAGGGCATGTCCCATGTGCAGTGAACCCGTAACATTGGGGGGTGGGATCACAATGCAGAATGGGTTCTTATCGGAATTGGGCTCTGCCCGAAACATATGATTTTCATCCCAGTAACCATACCACTTCTTCTCCACTTCCTCTGGTTCATAACCTTTCGCTAGCACTTCTCCTCGCATCTGCAGAGTCTCCTAAACTTTTTCAGATTCCTTAAGAGGCTGTCGGAAAACGCCCATCTGCCATTCGACAGGCTCATGGCCCTGAGCAAAGTCGACCCTTCGACATCGCTCAGGGTCGATGCTGAGCATTGTCGAAGCATCGAAGGGCCGCGTTGCCCTCATCCCTCGTCACTGCGGCGTACTTCTATGTACGCCTCATTCCTCGGGATTTCGGAAGCCTTGCATATGGACGTTTTCCATCAGCCTCTCAGAGTCCCGTTTTTCGATAGTCTCTAATCAATCCCTGTAGAATTGATTTTAAGATCAAAAAAGGGGTTGCAACACGCAACCCCTTAGATAACCACATATCATCAAAATTTTAAAGACAAATTTTCCGCTACACCTCAGTCTGAGGAAGGTTCAAGGCTTTCCTTCAAGGCATCAATGGCTTCGGTGATAACCCTTTCCGCTACACTCCCCATGGCCTCTCCAGCCACCCTTTCCGCCACATCCGTCATGGCCTCTCTGGCCACCCTTTCCGCCACATCCGTCATGGTCTCTCTGGCCACCCTTTCCGCCACATCCGTCATGGTCTCTCTGGCAACCCTTTCCACCACGTCCTCCACCACCTTCGTCACAACGGCTTCAAGCTTCTCTTCTGATATCCCGACCACGCCTTCACCCGCTTGTTCAATGGGAGCTTCCACGGGTTCAGCTGGTTCGGGCGGGAGGGCTACGGCGGCCTCAATCACCTCCTCTTGAGGAGATTCTAATTCCGCCTCAGGGGCTGGTTCTTCAGCCTCTATGGGACTTTCAAGATCCAAAACAGGCTCCTCGGCAGGCTCAGTTTCCAGCATTTTTTCCAGCTCAGTCTCAGTGATGTGTTCCTCTTCTACCTCTTCCTCGGGCACCTCTTCTTCCATGTTAAAATCCATTTCAATGGCAGCGGTAGGCAGTTCTTCCATCCCTTCCTCAATAGGAACTTCTGCTATTTCTTCTTCGCCAAGGGTCTCGGCAGGCTGAGCCTCCGCCTCCGCAGCGAGATCCGTTAAGGAGATATCTGACAAATCCAACTCTGTATCAGCATCCTCGGGACGCTCTCCTTCATCCGATATCTCTTCCATATCAGATATTTTCGCCGTTGGAGGTGTCATGTCCTCCTCCTTCATCAGATCCGCTATTTCGCCTTCGAAAGAATCTTTCAGTTTATCTCGCTTCCCTTCTTCTACGAGATCGACAAGCTCCAATACGTCGTCATCCGAGTCTTTAGATCCTAAACCCTCACCCAGCTCTTCTGGAGAAAGATCGTCCAGCTCGAAATCGAGTAGATCCTCTTCGGTAATTTCCTTGTCTGAAATTTTGTCCGTTTTATCCATCATGCTACACTGCCCCTATCTTTGAGTTCTATTTTATTGCTTTAAACTATTTTTCAATTTTTTAACAGAAATACCTCTTACTGTCAAGATTTTTTAAAGTTATTATTAAGTAAGCTTAATTAAATCCAACATAAATTAATCAAAACAGAATAGCTCTCAGTTGCATAAAATACATAAAAAGTCAGACTAATGGCGCTCCCCGGTGCGGAGTCAAAGGATGCACGACACTGAGACCAAAACCCATGTGGCGTCTCTATTCCCAGACTCATATGGGATCTCTGGCCCGACATGTAAAAAAGTTTGGATGGGTTGATTTACATCTAACAGTCTCTGCCTGAAGGTGTTCCATATTGACCGTGAAAGAAAATAATGGTAAAAATGAAGGTATTGGGCGATTAGCTCAGTTGGATAGAGCGTTGGTCTCCGGAACCAGAGGTCGCGCGTTCGAGTCGCGCATCGCCCACCACTGTATGATATAAAAGAGAAATTTCTCACATGAAGTTTCATAAGAAGTTATTGATATGGGTGATTGTGGGGGCTATGATTTATTCCCTGTTGAGCTATCACTTTATTTTTGTAGGAAACACAATAAAACTACTCAAAAAATCACGCTTGACGTTAGAATATACCCTCTTTAGCACCAAAGGAAAAACGAATGAATCCATTCTTGCCATCGACGTACTTCGGGAAGATGGGATCGGTGATCTGCTCGTTGAAGAGGGAAGATTGACTGAAGAAGAATTGGAAAGGCTATTGAACAAAATTGAGGAATAGAAACGAGACTGTCGAAAAACCGGCTTCTGAGAGGCTGGTGGAAAATGTCCAGATGCAAGGCTTCCGAAATCCTGAGGAATGAGGCGTACATTGAAGTACGCCGCAGTGACTTGCCCTGTTAAATCGGCTTCGCCGTCTCGCGTAGCGAGAATTTAACAGGGCGGGGGATAAGGGTAACGCAGTCCTTCGATGCTTCGACACTGCTCAGCATCGACCCTGAGCGACGTCGAAGGGTCGACTTTGCTCAGGGCCGTGAGCCTGCCGAACGGCAGATGGGCGTTTTCCGACAGCTTCAACACTAGACTTCGAAATCCACCTTAATCTTAAACTGCTTGACTGCTGGCAGATTGATAATGTCAGTGACCCCCGTTGCGCTAGATATCTCCTTTAGCGCCTTATCTATGAGACGCACATTCTGGGCAATAAATGTGAACCACACATTGTAATCGTGATCTCTTAAGTAGTTGTGGGTGACACCCGGATAACCGTTAACCACCTCAACGAATCTATCCATCTTTCCTTTCGGTACTTTGGCAGCGCAAAGGGTACTCGTAAAGTTGAGACGCTTTGAATTGAAATTCCCGCCAATCCTCCTTATGACGCCTTCTGCCTTAAGCCCCTTTAGTCGCTCAAGAACCTCAGCTTCCGAGAGTTGAAAGCGCTTTCCCAGTTCATGGTATGGACGGGATGTGATGGGGAAATCAGACTGGATCTCGTTGACTATGGCTCTGTCCATATCATCCATAAGTCTATCACCCACCTGCGGCACTAAGTTTCTTGGATGGTTGATAAATGCACAAGGGTTCCTCGGCCATGTAGTCCCCCGTATTTTCATAGGCCCTCGCACGACAACCGCCGCAGAACTTCAGATATTCACATCGACCGCATTTTCCAGTATAGGCTGAGAAATCTCTCAATCGCTTGAAGATCTGAGACTCTCTCCAAACTTCTCCAAAGGATACCTTCTTCAGGTCTCCGCAATTCAATTCCAAATAGCCGCAAGGCTGAACGATCCCGTCATGGGCAATGAAACAGAAGGAGGTCCCGCCCAAGCAACCGCGGGTGACCGCATCGAGACCATAGGTATCAAGGTCCACCTTTTCTCCTCTGGCGTGAGCCTCTTGACGGAGGATTCTGTAATAATGAGGCGCACAGGTAGCCTTGAGGTGGAGGGGAACCTGATCTCTCATGTCATAGAACCAGTGCAGTAGTTTTTCATATTCCAGGCCGTCAATCTCCTCGTTGACCATGTCCTTCGCACGTCCTGTGGGAACCAACAGGAAGATGTGATGTGCCACGGCACCCAGTTTGACCGCCAGGCCCAAAATGTCCCGGACCTGGTGGACATTATGTCTCGTCACGGTGGTATTGATCTGAAACTCTATGCCCGCCTTCTTCAGCCAATCCAAACTTTTAAGAGAAGCATCAAAGGCCCCTGGAACCTTCCGGAATTGATCATGTTCCTGCGCGCCTGCCCCATCAATGGAAACGCTTACCCGCTTAATACCAGAAGCCTTCATTCTCTCAGCCATCTCTGGCGTAACCAGCGTCCCGTTGGTGGCCATCACCATGCGCAGGCCCAGCCGCGTACCGTGTTGCGCCAGCTCAAAGACATCCTTTCTCAACAGGGGTTCACCCCCCGTAAGGATGACTATGGGCTGACCCACCTGTGCAATCTGGTCCAGTATGTCGAGGCACTTTTCCGTGTCCAATTCTCCGGGATAAGGTCCTCTTTCCGCGGCAGCCCGGCAGTGGACGCAATTCAGATTGCAACTTCTGGTGATTTCCCACGCCACCAGCCTAAGCTCATTCTTCTTATGTGGAGGACCTTTTTTCATCTGGACTCTGAATTCAAAAGCTTTGCGGCTTCCTTGGCAAAGTAGGTGAGTATCAAATCGGCCCCTGCCCTCTTGATGGAAAGCAGCACTTCCATCATGACTCGGGTCCCGTCTATCCATCCCTTTTCACCTGCCGCCTTGATCATGGCGTACTCGCCACTCACGTTGTAGGCGGCCAAAGGCAGCAAACATTCCTCACGTACCCTTCTGACAATATCTAGATAGGGAAGCGCAGGCTTGACCATGAGCATGTCGGCCCCCTCTTCCATATCCAGAACCGCCTCTTTGATCGCTTCAATGGCGTTGGCCGCATCCATCTGATACCCTGAACGGTCACCGAATTGGGGGGCGGATTCAGCGGCCTCCCTGAAAGGGCCGTAGAAGGCGGAGGCATACTTGACGGCATACGAAAGTATGCCAATCTCCTGGAAACCGTTGGCATCCAGCTCCTCTCTTATGGCGGCCACACGACCGTCCATCATGTCAGAGGGGGCCACGAAATCGGCACCCGCTTTGGCATGACTGACGGCCTGGCGGGCCAAGAGCTCCAGGGTGGCATCGTTGTCCACCTGGCCCTCTTTGATAATGCCGCAATGGCCATGATCCGTGTATTCACAAAGGCAAACATCGGTCATGACCACCATCTCAGGGACCTTCTCCTTAATGGCCGAAATGGCCTGTTGCACAACCCCATCCTCTGCGTAGGATCGACTTCCCACAGCATCCTTCTTGTCGGGTAAGCCGAAGAGGATGATGGAGGGGATGCCTAGCGACCATATCTCCTCCACCTCTTTCACTATCCTATCCACAGAAAAGTGATACTGCCCCGGCATGGAGACGATGGGGTCTTTTATGTTTTGGCCATGTCTCACAAAAAGGGGGTTGATGAAGTCTTTAACCGACAGGGTCGTCTCTCTGACCATTTGACGTATTGCCGGTGATCTCCTCAGTCGACGCGGACGTATAATCATAGCATGATCCCTTCAACCAAAAAGTGACCTAAAATGACTAAAGTGCCTGCCCGCCAATGCCACGTTGAGGAGTGTACTACGTCTTGTTCCAGTAGTGAGACCCTAGCAAGCAAATGCCCTCACCTATTAACGGCTATGGCAGGCGGGCCTAAAGTGAGCTAAAGTTAAGGAAATGATAAAATTACTTTTTTAACTGCCTGTCTTAGAGAAATATAGAAAAATCGGAGTATTGGAAGATAAATGAATAGGGCAGATCCGACAATTCTAGACACTTTAGCTCACTTTAGGCACTTTTCTCAATCCCTATTTCCTCATCACTCAAATAGCAGGCTGGGTCTGGGGCCCACAGGTCACCGGTAGCGGCCTCTGCCCTGACCCTGAAATTCCCGCCGCAGATGTCTAGCCACTGACATGAAGCGCAACGCCCCTTTACATACTGCTTCTTATCTTTCAGTTTGGCCATCAGGGGATTGGAGAGGTCCGTCCATATTTGGCTGAACGGTTTTTCCAGGATATTTCCAAAACTACAATGCCGCCAGAACTGGTCCGCATAGACAGCGCCGTCCCAGCTTATGCAACCGATGCCCCGACCCGAGTTATTCCCCTCGTTCATCTTGAGAAGCGCTAAGACCTCTTTGGCCCGGGGATTTCTCTGCCTGACCATTTTGAGATAGAGGTAGGGCCCGTCCGCGTGGTTATCCACAGTCAGGACCTCCTTGACCAGGCCGCGATCATGCAGATCCTTGGTCCTGTCCATGATCAAATCCACCACTTTTCTGGTCTCCGCATGATCCAGGTCTTGGTCGATCAAATCGGACCCTCGCCCTGCATAGACAAGATGGTAAAAACAGACCCTCGGTATATTTGAGACCTCAAGGAGATCGAAAATCCGGGATACCTCACCCATATTCATGCGATTTATGGTGAACCGAAGCCCAACCTTGAGTCCGGCATCCTGACAGTTCCTTATGCCTTTCATGGCGTCTCTGAAAGCACCCTTTTTGCCTCGAAACTGATCATTGATCGCCTCCATGCCATCTAAACTGACTCCCACGTAAGAGAGGCCCACGCCCTTCAATTCCTTTGCCTTTTCTTGGGTAATGAGGGTTCCATTTGTGGATATGACAGCCCTCATGCCCTTAGCCACGGCGTACCTGGCCAGTTCTACCAGATCAGGGCGCACCAAGGGCTCGCCGCCAGAAAAAAGAAGGACCGGTACCCCGAACTGTGCCAGGTCATCAATCATGGTTTTGGCCTGCTCAGTCGTCAACTCCGTTTCACGGCTTCGACCCACAGCATGGGCATAGCAGTGGATACATTTCAAGTTGCATGCCCGGGTTACGTTCCAGACCACCACCGGCTTCTTATCCGCAGAGAACTGGAGCAGATGCGAGGGCAGACCCCCTGAAAGCCTTCCATAACGAAGCGCATCAGAGGGCTCTACAGTCCCACAATAGAGTTTGGAGATGCCTATCATTTCCTCATACCTGCAGGTTTTGCTTCTGGTGAGGACTCAAATAAGATAAGACTTCTGAGAGGAAGGGCCGGATCTAACTAACTCTCCTTGCTCTCCGGATGATGGAGATCATATTCTTGCTGGTAGAACTTCTTAACAAGCCCGTTTATATATTTTTCCATATCAGTCACAGCCTCTCCATTGATGACAAAATCCTCAATGCCCGCTCGATCCTTAACAAGTTTGAGGCCGTACTCAAGCTTTTTTACCAACTTCAGTGCTAAAGACCTGGGTTCTTCCTCGGTCTCAATGGCTTGGCGAATGATCTCATCAACGGCACTATCATCAAAAGTGATCTTTGTCTCGAGTTGGTCAAATAGGCTGTCTTCTTCCATTTTGACTTGCTTGACCATCTGCACGAAGTCATCGAAGGCAGTATCTATATCACAGATGGTCTTTAAATATATCTCTGCGATTAGCCCAACCCTCTTCTCGTAGAGTTCCAAGCCAGATGTTTGACGAAAATCCCTCGCCCTACTGGCAACAAACGCCTTTATATTCTCCAGCTCTTGCTGGACTCCCCTTTCGAAGCTCTCCAATCTTTTGGGATCATCTCGATTCTGTTTCAGAGATGAAAGTTCCCCTTCAGGGTCACTGACCAGATCTGGGGTAACCAGAAGTTCTTTGATATCTGTGGAGGGAAGGTTCTTCTCAAAAGGGATAAGGACCTTTTCCATGGCACTCACCAGCCCCCGGGCGCCGGTTTTCTCTTTAGCGGCCAATTCAGCTATCTTGGCCAAGGCCTCATCCTCAAATTTTATGTCAATTCCGTAGGCCCTGAAATCCTGTCTCTTGCTTAGGATGATGGGGTTGTTGGGGTTTTTCAGAATCTCCACCAGGTCATCTTTGGTCAATTCGTCAAAGACAACAACGACGGGCAATCGGCCTACGAATTCAGACTCGAATCCAAATTCAATCAAATCTTGCGCGGCCACCTCCTTCAAGATCTCCCAGGGCACCTCGGTTGGCCGCACATCCGCTTCAAAGCCTATTCCCTGGCGTTGAAGGCGCTTCTTGATGATTTCAGCCAACTCACCAAAGGCTCCACTCATGATAAACAGGATATTCCTTGTATTGACCATCTTTTTCTCTTTTTTGCCCGTTCGCCTGTAATGCTCGATGGCCTGTATTTGGGAGACCGGATCATGGGGGACCTTTAGGTCCACCTCAGTCTCTTCCATCGGCTTCAGCAAGGCCCTCTGGACCCCTGTCCGGGATACATCGTGGCCAATGATATTTCTGGCAGAAGCTATTTTGTCAATTTCATCTATGTAGATGATGCCGTTTTCCGCCAGGTCTATGCTATCATTCGCTTCATACACCAGGTCGCGCACCAGATCTTCTACATCGCCACCCACGTAGCCGGTCTCACTGAATTTGGTGGCATCACCTTTCACAAAGGGAACCCCCAACTTATGAGCAATGAGTTTGATGATATAGGTTTTGCCCACCCCCGTCGGTCCTATCATGAGGACATTGTTTTTTATCATGCCCACGCCCAGGGTCTTCTTTTTCTCGGAATTCTTCTTCAGGTAGTTAATCCTGTTGAAATGGGTGCAGATCTTTGTGGCCAAAACGGCCTTGGCCTGGTCCTGTTTCACAACAAAGCTGTCAAGATAGGCCTCCAGCTCTTCAGGTAGCATATCAAATGAGGGAGCGCCTCTCTTCCTAGCTGAAGGTTTTCCCTCACCTGTTATTGCCTCCTCGCCCTTTGGAAAGATGAAAGGGGAAATGATCTTAATGCGGTTTCCATATTTCTTGGATAGATATTCGCTCAGTTCCTTTTCCAGCTCTTTCTGATCAGGGAGCTTTCCGCTGCTCCCATCGTTCTCGCTGTCATGCTGCATGTTTACCTCTCGTCCATGATTTTAAAATTTCGGGTTAGCATTCTTGGAAAATTTCAATGAATTCAGTCAAAAAGCCTCTTGATCAATATATGCATCTGGGGTTACGATTTCAACCCCAGAACGAGCATGTTAACATATTGACTCGTCCTGCGTATTCATTTAGAGTACCTCAAAATCTGAAAAAAAACAAGGAGTCACAGATGGTCGCCCGGCTGGAAATAAGGCTGAGAGAGGGGTTGATGGATGCAGAAGGGGCGAGCGTAAAGGACAAAGCAAAGGATTATTTCGCCCTTGAAATGGAAGATATCCGTGTGATCCGTGTCCTGACTATAGATGCTGGCCTGAATGATCGTCAGTTGGAGATGCTGAGGACCCACATATTTACCAACCCCGTCACGGAGGAGTCATCCTTTTCACCCATGGCAAAGGTCTTTGATTGGTTAGTTTGGATAGGATTTAGGCCTGGCGTCAGAGACACTGCAGGAAGCACAGCGGTGGAGGCCATTGAGGATCTGTTGAAACTCAGATTCAAACCTGATGAGGCCGTCTATACCTCCAAGCTTTACGTGATTAAAGGGAAACTCCTCCAGACGCAGGTGGAAAAGATCGCCTCTGAGATCCTTGCCAATGACATCATACAACAGTGGAGGATCTATTCTCATGGAGAATGGGATTCCCAGGAGGGCATAGGCATTATTGTGCCCAAGGTCGTCCTCGACCATGAACCGCAGGTAAGTACCATAGCGATAAGCAGCGATGAAGAATTAAAAAGGATCTCTCTGGATCGTAATCTGGCCTTACAGGAGAGTGATATCCCTGTTATCCGGCGGTATTTTTTGAGAGAGCACATCCTGGCAGAAAGGAAAAAGCATGGCCTCTCATTACCCACTGATGTGGAACTGGAATATATCTCTCAGGCCCGGAGTGATCACTGCAACCACAACACTTTCAAAGGACTCTTCAGATACCATGATCTTTCCAGTGGCCATAAAGAGATCGTTGATAATCTCTTCAAGACCTGCATTGAAGACCCGACCCTGAAGATAAAAGAAGAAAAAGATTGGGTCGTATCGGTTCTCTGGGATAATGCGGGAGTCGCTCGTTTTCATGATCAGTACTACTACACCATCACGGGTGAGACGCACAATAGCCCTTCCAACATGGAGGCTTACGGCGGCGCCATTACAGGAATCGTTGGTATTTACCGCGACCCCATGGGGACGGGCAAGGGCTCAAAACTTATCATGGGGCTATATGGATACTGTGTGGGCCATCGAGACTATGCACAGGACCTGAAACCACACCTCCATCCGCGACGCCTCCTGGACGGCGTTATTGAGGGAGTGAAGGATGGGGGGAACAAAAGCGGCATTCCCACGCCTTTCGGTCAAGTGCTCTTTGATGAGAGCTATCTGGGCAAATGTCTGGTGTTTGTTACGGCTCTGGGAATCATGCCTGCCCAGGTGGACAATGAGTCATCCCATCTAAAGACCACGAGGCCCGGGGACCTTATTATCATGTCAGGTGGGAGGGTGGGAAAAGATGGTATCCACGGCGTTACGGCGGCCTCGGAGACCTACGGCGAATCCACCCCTGCGGGCCATGTCCAGATCGGAGATCCATATACGCAGAAGAAGATGCATGATTTTTTGTTGGAAGCGAGAGATGAGGGCCTCATATCCTTTATTACGGATAATGGGGGAGGAGGGCTTTCCTCTTCTGTGGGGGAATCGTCCCGTTTCAGCAATGGCTGTCGGGTGGATTTGGACAGAGTCCCCTTGAAGTATGACGGCCTAGACCAGTGGGAGATTTGGGTCTCTGAATCCCAGGAACGAATGACCATAGCAGTGAAGCCTGGGCACCTGGACCGCTTCATGGAACTTTCCGAAAAGCATGCTGTAGAAAGCACCGTTATCGGGGAGTATAATGATTCCGGCTACCTCAGACTTGATTACAAGGGCAACACCTGTGCCTTTATAAAAGTAGATTTTTTGACCTCTGATTTTCCTCAGTGGACCTTTGATGCGGAGTGGATTCTGCCAGAGATGAGGGGGCTTAAAGAACCTGTTTTAAGTGAACCCAAAAGATATGATTCTCTTCTCAAGGAAATGCTTTCTCGTCCCAACATATGCTGTAGGAATTGGATTGCTAAA